>JAISKQ010000113.1 GCA_031260865.1 Prevotella sp. | reverse complement strand
AAGAAACCGCTAAACTTTTTGTATTTTTGCTTTGACTAAAAAAAGAATAGATGATCATTTTCAATACCACATTTCATGTGGAGGATGATATTTGTGATGAATACATCCGGTTTATGAGAGACAGTTACATTGTCAGGGCTGTAAATAGCGGATTTCTGCACGAGCCTCGTTTTGCCCGCGTCCACGCGCAACACGAAGAAAGCGGGACAAGCTATTCGCTCCAGTTTAGAGTGAAGAATGTGGATACGCTCAATCATTGGTATGCGACCGAAGGCGAAGCTATTCAGAAAGAGCTGACGGCGCGCTTTGGAAATAAGGCGCTTGGTTTTGTCACAATTCTCGAAGAAATAGATCTGAAATGATAGAAAAGGAACGCATTATTTTGGGGATTGACCCCGGCACGCAAGTTATGGGATATGGCATCTTGCGGGTGGTAAACAATAAACCGGAATTGATGGCGATGGGAATCTTACAATTGAATAAGTATGACGACCATTACCTGAAACTTCGCCGCATCTTTGAACGGATAATAGGGCTGATTGATGAATTTCTACCCGACGAACTGGCTATTGAAGCTCCCTTTTTTGGGAAGAATGTGCAAAGTATGCTTAAACTGGGTAGGGCGCAAGGGGTGGCTATGGCGGCTGCTTTGTCGCGCGACATACCCATTTTTGAATATGCTCCGCTGAAAATCAAGATGTCGATTACCGGAAACGGACGCGCCGCGAAGGAGCAAGTCGCCTATATGTTGCAGAATTTTTTGAAAATACCGGATGAGAATATGCTCCCACAGATGGATGCCACCGACGGATTAGCGGCGGCGGTTTGTCATTTTTTTCAAACAAATAATCCTTCGCAGGAAAAGAAATTCACAAGTTGGAAAGATTTTATAAATAAAAATCCCGGGAAAATAAAATAATTGTAAAATCGTATGATTTATAAAGACCTGAAAAATATAGAATACGGGCAAGCATGGGAGTATCAACAGACATTATTCACGGAGGCTTTGAATAATAAGGACAAGCATGTTCCAACAGAGAATAACCTGTTGTTTTGCGAGCATCCCCATGTTATCACAATCGGCAAACACGGCAAACAGGAAAATCTCTTATATCGGGAAAGTTTCCTGAAGGAAAAAGGGGTTTCACTTTTCCAAATCGATCGCGGAGGAGATGTAACCTATCACGGTCCCGGACAATTGGTCGGTTATCCGATTTTTGACCTTGAATCATTTAATATAGGTTTGCGGCAATATATATTTAATCTGGAAGAAATTATCATACGCCTTTTGGCATCTTATAATATCCCTGCCGAAAGGTTGCAGGGCGCGGCGGGTGTTTGGATTGATACGGCTATACCTGCCCGCACGCGGAAAATAGCGGCGATAGGGGTTCGTAGCAGCCGTTTTGTCACCATGCACGGATTTGCCCTGAATATAAACACGGATTTGTCTTTTTTCTCATTGATCAACCCTTGCGGCTTTGTGGATAAAGGGGTGACGTCGATGGGGAAAGAACTTGGATATAAGGTGGATATGGATGAAGTGAAAGTGAAGATGAAAGGGCTGTTTGAGGAAGTATTTGAAAAGTAATAAATGCGCCGGTCGCGAAGACCTGCCTCTTCCTCCGCGATCCTGAGAATGATTTTGTTAACGGACAAAATATTGTGGTTGACGGCGATATGACAAAAAAGATGGTATATGTGGAATAAATTATAGTTACTTTTCTAAGGCTGGTGATTATAAATATCACCGAAATTTGTTTCAATGAATAATACTCTAAAAATATTTTGAATTTGTATCCCTACAAATGGTAGATTATTTCCATTGGCTCTCAGTATATGTAAATCTTTTACTTCAGGAGTTATGCAGGATGGTAAAGCAGGTTTAATCTTTTGTTTTGGTATAGATTCCATCCCAAAAGAATGTTTGGGGGATTTTCTTATTTCATTCCAACCTAACTCTGAAAGTTTTTTTAATCGCATTAAAAAATCAAAATAAAACTTGGGGTTATTACACCCTTTTATAGATTGATCAGATAAATACTTAAAACAAAAAATAGGATAGTTTTCATTTAAAACATTTTCGGTGTTTATTATCTTACTTTCTACAACTTCTTTTATGAATATAGTATCGCCTTTTTTCTCTTGATTTCGTTGAGATTTACTTTTTTTCTTAGCCATGTTTTATGCGTTTCTTGAAAAACGCTGTTAATTTATCTTTTGTTATAATATTTCCTTTTCCTATATTAGTGCTTTTCCATGGTGTTTCTTGATGAGCCATTTCCATTAAGCCTATTGCGGAATATTTTCCATAGACTCTATAAACTTCATCAAACAATAATGCTTCTTTGTATCCAGATAAAGTTATAGGCTCTTCTAAATATTCTATACCTTTGTTATCGTTATCTTTAAATTGCTCATAAACATTCGGAACAACAGGTCCATACATCCATGCTTCAATATCTTCATCAAATAAAGAAGTACCAAAATAGGCTAAATGAAAACCCTGTTGATAATAAAGCAATTTCTGTAATTTCATATTAGAAATCAGTTCTTCCGAGTCGGAAGAAGACGCTTTTGCCAAAATCTTGTTAGCTATATCTAATGCTTTATATGCCATTACTATATTATTATTTTTTATAAAAAAGGACTATGTACAAATGTACAATATTTTTGTCGTATAGTACAAATATTAACACAATAAAAATTAATAATAGGCAAGATATACACCCATCTTTTCGATGGAGAGCTAAAATTTATCATTCATAATTTGGGGCAATATTTGTGTGAAATAGGGGTAGATTATTGCGTAAGATTCTTATCTTTATCCGACTTAAAAACCGAATCCTATGAAAAGTCTGAAGATTATTCTATTCATGTTATTTGCAGCCTCTTTGCAAATATCGGCTTGTACCACGGCGGTTATTTCAGGTAAAGGCACAGTTGACGGACGGCCGTTACTTTATAAGCACCGGGACACCGGCAGCCTGCAAAATAAGTTGATGATATTTACCGATGGTAAGTACAAATATATCGGCATTGTCAATAGCAACGATAAGGCGGGTAAGGAAGTATGGAGCGGATATAATTCCGCTGGCTTTGCCATCATGAACTCAGCTTCTTATAACCTCAACGATGTGGAAGCGGGTAAAGAAGAGCGGGAAGGCATCCTGATAAAAAAGGCGTTGCAGCAATGCGCTACCCTTGGCGACTTTGAGAAATTGCTGGCGACATTGCCTAAACCGCTGTATGTAAATGCCAACTTTGGCGTTATTGATGCCCAAGGCGGCGCGGCCTATTACGAAACCGGGGATTATAGTTTCAGAAAGTTCGACGCGAACGACCCTTCTGTCGCTCCTATGGGATATATTGTCCGCACCAATTTCTCGTTTTCGGGCGACAGGGAGAGAGACAAGGGCTTGAGCCGTTATCAGGCGGCGGAACCATTATTCTATAACGCGTCTTTGTCAGGTTCTTTGTCATACCGTTTTTTGTTGCAAGATGTTTCCCGGCACTTAACTCATGGGCTGACGGGAACCAACTTGTACGATCTAATGCCGCAGGATACGGTTAAACCCGTCTTTGCCGCGTTCAGGGATTACATACCTCGTTATTCGACGGCTTCTGTTATGGTGGTTCAGGGTGTGAAAGAAAAAGAGCCGGTTTCATCCACTACGATGTGGACGATATTGGGTTCTCCGCTCACTACGATGGCAATACCTGTGTGGCTGAATGATGATAATATTTATCCGTCGGTATTGTTCGCGGATGAAACGGGGAATGCCAAGATATGTAACTGGTCGTTGGAACTGAAAAAACGGCTTTTCCCTATAACCCGAGGCGAAGGGAACGACTATATCAATGTATCCGCCCTTATTGCACGAAATGGGAGAGGCATATTGCAACAGATACTGTTGAAGGAAGATTGGATATTATCAGCGTCGGAAGAATTTCTAAATAGAAAGCGAAGCAAAGGTTTTGACGCTTCGGAGTTGAAAAGTTTCTATGAAAGGATTGATGATATGGTTAAAGATACTTACACGAAGGGGTTTTAAGAACCTAAAAATGACTAATGTAGTTGAACGGTTTACATACAATAAAATCATTTAACGTTTTATAACGCAAATTAACCACTACGAGCGGCTAAAAACCGTCATCTCTTTTTTACAAAATTATCTAATATATGAGTTGGAGGTTTTGAGTGATAAGTCTTGAGTTTACTAGTTTACGAGCTTGCATGTTTACAAGAAGAATAGCGCGAAGCGATGATTACCCAAAACTGTTAATTTTGTCACCTTTTCTAAGTTTTGAGTTTACAAGCTTGCAAGTGTACAAGAAAAAGAAGAATGGCGTAAAGCGATGCTGACCGAAAACTGTTACTTTTGTTACCTTTTCTAAGTTTTGAGTTTACAAGCGTGCAAGTTTACAAGAAATAAAGAAGAATGGCGTAAAGCGATGTTGATCGAAAACTGTTACTTTTGTTACCTTTTTTAAATTTTGAGTTTACAAGCGTGCAAGTTTACAAGAAATAAAGAATGGCGCATAGCGATGTTGCCTGAAAACTGTTACTTTTGTCACCTTTTTTATAAAACGGTTGATTGATAGGATCTTTGATATGATGAAATAGTTACGAGAAAGAATGAAGAATTAGGAAACAACGTTCGGCGTAGCCAATTAGGAATGGCGCGATGCGGTGATGACTAAAAAGTGTTACTTTTGTTACCTTTTTAGAATTCTAGTAAACTTGAACTCTAGTAAACTACTTACTACTGTTTCTTTTGTCACTCTCTTTTTTAGTTAATAACTCCACCAACCTCCCCAAAGGGAGGCTATCGAGAAGCGGGAAAACCAACGTCCTCCGCCCCCTCCAAATAAGGGGAGATAGCTACGGGCTATTGTGCTCACGGTTGACTGTCGACTGAAAAGAGGGGTGTAGGTGGCTACTCTTCATTGTTCACGGTTATATTGGGGTTAAGTTCTTCTATGTTTTCTTCAAATGAGTTTAACTTATCTTTTTCCCCTGCTAACCAGATAACATCATTCTCCTCGAACATGAAGTTAGGCGTGAAATTGATAATAGATGTACTGCCTCTGTCTATACCAATCACCATACACTCTGTTCTTTCCCGGATTTCAGCCTCGGCAATTGTTTTGTCAATCAGCGGGCATCCCGATTCAACAAGGAACTGAGATAAACTGATATGGTACTGAGCTTCTTCTTCTATATGCGAAGCTTGTTCTTTCTTTTCCTCCAAATATTGGGAAAGCACTATCATTTCTTCATCCGATCCCGAAACAACAAGCTTATCGAACGGATAGATGCGGTCGCTACCATGTGGAATGTTGATTTTCTTGCTGCCCCTGATGATGGTCACAATGTTTACGCCTGTATTCTGCCTGAAGTTCAGTTCACGTAAGGTTTTCCCTATACTTGGCGAGGATTGCGATATTTCAAACTCGGCGATATGGATGTTCTTCGATTGCAGGTCGTTTGCCACTGTCGGCAAAATAGCCGCTTTCTTCTCGTCCATTTTCTGCTTCAGATTCAGGTTCTCGAGAAAACGGGCTTCTATCCTGCGGGACTGCGCCTTAAATCCTTGAGAGAATATAATCAGCGTAACAACAATCAGTGATATAATCACCATCAACACGGTCAATTTGGGGAATAATGGTATTAGCACCATTAATACCAAGACGATACATATAATAATACGGAATGCGATAAGCGAAATTAAAGCTCCCCTGTTCAAGCGGTTATCTTTCCATAGACTTTTAAATTCCGCCGACCTGTTTTTTTTCATCATGATAGCCCGCAGAAAAGGAGCCATTAATGTTAATGTTATCACTGCCGCCAATATAGGTCCCCATACGCTGCCGGGGACATATTCTACGATATAAGGGTTTATAAAATTCTGGAAGACAAGCAGTATTGCTATCGCAATTGTAAAATAGATGGCTACAAGGCTAAGAATGCTTTTCAATAGTTTCTTCCAGTCATTTTGCTTGTTTACTGTATTATAGCTTGATACGCCATAGCCTTCCAGCAACTTGTTCCATTTTTCGGGCAAGTGTTTAATCAACCAGTTATAAAACGGTTCGGAAAATTTGATACAGTAGGGTGTGGTGAATATTGTAATCACAGAAACCGTTACAATAATAGGATATAAAGTCTCATTAATCACCCCGAGGCTCATGCCTAATGACGCTATAATGAATGAGAACTCACCGATCTGCGCCAAACTGAACCCGGATTGTATTGCCACTTTCAAACTCTCGCCTGATGCTAAGACGCCGATGGTGGCAAAGAGAATCATACCAACCACCACTATCACGGTAAGGATGAGGATTAATAAGGCATATTCCCCGATAACGGCAGGATCGATCATCATGCCGACAGACACAAAGAAAATGGCTCCGAACAGGTTCTTCAATGGTTCGATAAGATGCTCAATGTGCTTGGATTCGATAGTTTCGGCGAGAATAGAACCCATGATGAAAGCGCCTAAAGCAGCGGAAAACCCTACGGCGGTAGCGAAATAGACCATTCCGAGGCAAAGCCCTACGGATACGATAAGGAGAGTCTCGTCATTCAGGTATTTCTTTAGTTTTTTCAGCATGGTAGGAATCATATATATACCTACCACAAACCATATCAACATAAAGAAAAGTAGCTTGATGATGCTATTCGCTAATTCTCCTCCCGCGAAATGACGGCTGACCGCAAACGTGGATAACAACACCATCATAAGGATAGCGGCAAGGTCTTCGACAATCAGCATACCAAAAACGATACCCGCGAATTTTTTCTTTTGCAGCCCCATGTCGTTAAACGCCTTGATAATGATAGTCGTGGATGACATGGATAACATCCCTCCAAGGAAGACGCTGTTCATTGTTGACCAATCGGGAATGAGATTGACGACTAACAACTCGCCGACAAGATACCCGACGATTATCATTGATCCCATATTGATAAATGTAGCAATGGAAACCTTACCTCCTACATCTATTAGCTTCTTGAAACTAAAATCCAGTCCCAATGCGAATAAGAGAAATATAAGACCTATTTCGGCCCATATATCCACATTCACGATGTCGGATATTTCAGGTAATGAGTTGATTATATCGGAAAACTTTCCGGTGGATACCCCTGAAACTTTAACAACCAGTTCTTTTACAAAGTTTCCAAAATGTAAACTTGCAAGAAAACCGGCGACTATATATCCTAATACTACGGGTTGTTTCAACCATTTGAATAGTATTGTGACAATTCCGGCTGTTATTAATATGATAGCGAGATCGCTTATAAAATCAGGTAGATGAGCCATATAATTGTATTATAGTGTATTTAAGTATGTCTTTAAAAATTGCCGATCCCTGCTATACAAGCCAAATGGGATTGTCGCTTTTTCAGCGCCTAAAAGTATCAAAAAAAAATGATTTGTAAAATAAAAATATCAAAAAGGTAAATAAACAGAATGTAGATCCGGTATCTTTCACTTTATTCTTATATGAATCACATAATAATACCTTTGAATGATTTTGTTAAAATATATATAGTGAATCTGAACAAAGTAGGAAACAAATTGTTTCATATAGAGAAACTTTAAAAAGTGCAAGATGAAAAAATTAACGTTAATTATCGCGGCAGCATTCTTGATTGTTATATCGGGGTACGCACAGAAAAAGGCTTATGAACCAACTAAATTTTGGGATCATTGGTTCTTTCAAGCTCAAGTAGGAGCTTCATATACGCTTAGTGAATATTACAGTAAAGCTTCATTTGGCGATATAATAACACCGCATGTGGCTCTCTCCGTAGGCAAATACTTTTCTCCTGTGGCAGGAGCCAGATTACAAGTCGGAGGTTGGGAGTCAAAGAATTATTATGAATATACTCTCAGTCAACAGGAAAAAAACGGGACTTATAAAGTTAAATATATCCAAACGAATGTTGACGGATTGCTCAATATAACAAATCTTTTCATGCCCTACTATCCGGATAGAGTCTTCAATCTGGTTGGTATCGTCGGTATCGGCTATGCTCACGGATTTAGCGTCTCTAATGTGGAAAAAATAGGTGAGATAGAAAATACAAACAGTGTTGTGCCTCGTATTGGTTTGCAAGGTGATTTCCGTATCAGCGACGCTGTCGATCTGAACCTTGAGGTTATTGGCAATCTTTATCCGGATAACTTTAATGGAGTAAAGGAAGGCGTAAAATATGATGGTGTTTTAAATGCCTTGGTGGGAATTACTTACAACTTTACCCATGGAGGATTCAAAACGGTGGACATTATTGACCCGGCTGCATTGAACGCGCTGAATGCCAAAGTTAATGAGCAGAAATCCCTGTTGGCTAACAAAGACGGCGAAATAGGCAGGTTGAAAGATGAATTATCCAGAAAACCGGAACCTAAGATTGTAATTGAAAAAACAAAAGAAATCAAAGAGCAAACAGACGTGTTGATGAACGCGGTGGTCGTGTTCCGCCTTGGTAGCGCCGAACTTGAACAAAACCAGGATATTAATGTCTATAACGCGGCTCGCTACTTGAAAGATAACCCACGAGTAAATGTGATAGTTACCGGTTATGCCGATAAGAACACCGGTACGCCTGCCATCAACCAGAAACTTTCGGAACAACGCGCTCAGGCTGTAGCTAAGATACTGATTGATAAGTATGGTATTTCTTCAAGTCGTATAACTACCAAAGCCAGTGGTGATAAAGAACAGTTGTTCCCTACCGATCAATGGAACCGTGTAGTTGTATTTACTGCCGTGACTAAATAATAAAGCATCTCAATGGAATATGAATTAGGATACCGAAAACGGCATCCTAATTTTTTATGTAAACGCCAGTAAATAAAAATCAGCCCGTAAAATGTTGCGACTCGCCGGATAGCAGTTATTTTTCTTCTTCTATAATCTCCGAGTCTTTCAGTTTCACAGGGGTGGACTTCTTCCTTAATTTCATATTCAGGAACTCTACCAATAGTGAGAACGCGATCGCAAAATAGATGTATCCTTTAGGTATTTCGCCCACTACTGTTCCCAAGATAGAAAAATGTGAAAGATGGGCGGCTTCGACAAGCAGCATAACGCCAATCAGGATAAGGAAAGAAAGCCCAAGCATCTGAATAGTCGGATGCTCGTTTACAAATCTACTGACCGGTCCTGAGAATAAAAGCATTATCATGACGGAGATAACAACCGCCGTAATCATTATTGTCATTGCTCCTCCATACCCAAATTCATTGAAGCTGACTAAGCCGACAGCCGTAAGTACACTGTCAAACGAGAACACAATGTCAAGCGCCACAATTTGAACGATAACGCCGACAAAACCGGAACGGGACTTTCCATGTTCCGAATCACTCTCGCCTTCGAGTTTATGATGGATTTCGGTCACGCTTTTGTATAGCAGGAAAAGCCCTCCGACCAGTATAATTATGCTTTGTCCCGATATGGATACATCTAACCATTCGGAATCAAAAACGAATATAGGCTGTGTAAGTTTCATTAGCCATGTTAT
>JAISKQ010000104.1 GCA_031260865.1 Prevotella sp. | reverse complement strand
ACTTGTAAACTCAAAACTCATTACTTTCAACTCTTCTTCTTGTAACTCGTAACTTGTAACTCGTAACTATTCTATATATAGATAATTTTGCAAAAAAGAGATGACGGTTTTTAGCCGTTTGCGGCGTTAAATTTGTGTTATAAAAAGTTAAATCGCTTTTGATAGTATATTATATTGTGCAAAAAAGTCCTGCAAGGTCGGTTTCACCTACGGTTATGCACATCTTATCCCTGTGGAACATCGGAGAAAAGGCGCTTAATTTCAAATATAAAAAAGCCCGTGGATAATGTTATCCGCGGGCTTTATCGTAAAATAATATTGCTCAATTCTATTTTCTATCTTGATACTTATAATCAATCAATAGCTCCTGCAGGCGTTTCCGCGCGAAGAAAATACGACTCTTCACCGTGCCGATAGGCAAAGCCAGTTCTTTTGCTATTTCTTCATACTTATATCCTGAAATATGCATTGAAAAAGGGAACTTATATTCTTCCGAAAAGTTGTTTATAACTCTGAATATCTCAGCCACGGTATAGAATCCTTCCGGGGTGTCAAATCCTGAATCCTGAGGCATATTCAAAAGAAATAAGTTTTCGGTTTGGTCTATTATTGTTTGGCTACGAATTACTCGACGATAATTATTTACAAATATATTATGCATAATAGTAAATACCCAACCTTTGAAATTTGCATTTTCGTAATATTTATCTTTGTTGTCTAACGCGCGTAGAATAGTTTCTTGTAACAGGTCTTTTGCTTCATCTTTGTTTAGTGTCAGAGTAAGAGCAAAGTTCAACATATTGTTTTGTAAGTCTAACAATTTATCTTCAAATTCTTTGTGAACATCATTTGTTGTTGCCATTATCCGTAAAAATTTAGTTGACCAATCAATCCTTATTTTTAGAGACTTTTTTGATTTAATTCGTTCAATTTCATTAGTTGTTTTTCGCGGCTCGGCATAATCGGAATAAATTATGCTTCTGCTCTCGCTACTCAAAACGTTCAGATTTTTAGAGCTATTTTTTGGATAATTTTTTCTTCCGCGAAGCGATAATAGCGGGCTATTTGAGCTGAGTGAAAGGATAAAATAGATAAAAAGAGCCTAAAAATGAACGAAAAAAGAGGTGTATAATATGTTTTTGTAAAATTTAAACAGTCTCTTAATACTTAATAATGCGAAGAAGATTTAAAACATCACTATGTTTTTCACCATATCTCATGGCACGAACAAAGATATTATTATTTTTTGATTTATATAAAGCCTGTTTGAATTTTAACTATCACGTATTGACTTGTATTAAATATATTTACGTAATACGCTGTCTCGTTTTTCTTGGTCGTTTTCTCTGTTTTTGCCCCTTTCGGATAAAATAGCAGCTGATTTAATACCGGCTGTCCGCTAAAAATTAACTGATCAGTCCCCAATTATACTTATTTCCTCCAAGTTTGCGCAATTGCCGTTTCAGAATCAGGTTATCGGGTTTCTCTAATTGTGGGTCTTCATCCAGTACATTTTGGGCTATCTCCCGCGCGAATTGCAGAATCTCGCCGTCGCGCACCAAGTTGGCGATTTTCAGGTTGAATGGTATTCCGCTTTGCTGAGTGCCTTCGAGGTCACCGGGACCTCTCAGCTTTAAGTCGGCTTCCGCTATTTCAAAGCCGTCGTTGCTTTCCACCATGATGTTTACGCGTTTAAGGGTGTCTGCCGAAAGCTCGTAAGGGGTGACCAATATGCAATAAGACTGGTCGGCTCCTCGTCCCACTCGACCTCGTAATTGGTGCAGCTGCGATAGCCCGAAGCGTTGAGCCGACTCAATGACCATGACGGAGGCGTTCGGTATGTTTACACCCACTTCGATGACTGTTGTGGCAACCATTATTTGAGCTTCGTTGTTTACGAACCGTTGCATTTCAGCGTCTTTCTCCTTCGGTTTCATCTTTCCATGTACTTTGCAGACGGTGTATTCAGGAAAGGCCTCCCGTATATGGTCGAATCCTTCTCCCAGATTTTTCAAGTCCACCTTTTCACTTTCTTCAATCAGGGGATATACGATATACACTTGTCTGCCCTCTTGCAGTTGCTTACGGATGGATTCATACAACGCGCCCCTCTTTTTATCGTATTGATGAATGGTCTGTATCGGTTTGCGTCCGGGCGGTAATTCATCTATCACAGAAACGTCAAGGTCTCCGTATACCGTCATCGCTAAGGTGCGGGGAATTGGCGTTGCGGTCATAACTAATATATGCGGAGGATTCACGTTCTTTGTCCATAGCTTTGCCCGTTGCGCCACTCCAAAGCGGTGTTGTTCATCTATTACGACAAGTCCGAGGTTGGAAAATTGTACGGTATCTTCTATCAAGGCGTGCGTGCCGATCAGTATCTGCAAATCGCCGGTCATGAGCGCTTTGTGTATGCGTTCCCTGTCGGCTTTCTTGGTCGAGCCTGTCAGCAACTCAATATGTATGCCCATTCCTGCCAGCGATTCTGTTATTGTATGGTAATGCTGTGTCGCCAGAATTTCCGTAGGCGCCATTATCGCGGTTTGGAATCCATTATCAAGGGCTATCAACATCAGCATCAGCGCGACCAATGTTTTACCGCTGCCTACATCTCCTTGCAGCAGGCGGTTCATTTGTTCGCCCGTAGCCATATCTTGCCGGATTTCTTTGATAATCCTTTTTTGGGCGTTTGTGAGAGGGAAGGGCAGGTTTCTCTCGTAAAAGGTGTTGAGATTGTCTCCCACTTTGGCGAAAATAAAGCCTTTCAGCTTTGATTTCCTTTCAGCCGTATATTTCAGTATATTGAGCTGTATATAGAATAATTCTTCAAATTTGAGACGAAGCTGGGCGTCCCGCAACAGAGTCGTGTTTTCGGGGAAATGCACGTTACGCATAGCTTCTTTCAGTCCCATCAGGCGGGCGTCCCGAATCACTTTCTCCGGTAATGTTTCAGGCATATTACGTACGACAGAGGTAAAAGCCGTCATCATTATCTTCTGAATCGCTTTTGAATTCAGGTAATGATTCTTCATCTTCTCCGTTGTATTGTAATACGGCATCATGCTTGTTTGCCGTTCTTCTTCATTAATGTAGGGGTCGATGTCGGGGTGCGCGATATTGAATTTATCTCCGAATAGGGTGGGCTTGCCGAATATGATGTAGGGTAAATGCACTTTGTATTTATCCGTAATAAATTTACCTCCCTGAAACCATACCAGATCAATGAACCCCGTTCCATCGGTAAAGTGCGCGACCAACCGTTTTTTTCGTCCTTCCCCGAAAGTCTCGAAAGCGGTGATACGCCCTTTCAGCTGTATATATTGCATATTTCCATCTATTTCGTGAATGAAATAGATACGGCTACGGTCGATATATTTGTATGGAAAATAGTAGAGCAAGTCCTCTACCGAAAATACATTAATTTCTTTATTGAGTATTTCAGCTTTCTTTGGACCTACTCCGGCTAAGTATTTAATATCTGTTTGAGAAAAATCACTCATTGGCTGCAAATAATGTTCACTCTTGATTGTAAAATACGATGCGAAGATAATAATTAAAAGAATATTTCAGGTAAGATTACGCCGTATAGGAATAAAAATAAATTATTAAAATGTTAATTAACATTTAGAGTAGTGTTTATTCTTCCAATGCTGTGTATCTTTGTATTAGTCTTATACTTTATAGCGAAAGTACAGATAACCGATGGCTTATTTTTGTTTTTTTTAAATGAACTTTAATAGTCTAAAAAGCATTATATATATAGAAATAATAGACATAATATATTCATATCATGAGAATAGGAATAGATATAGGCGGTACAAAAGTCCGCATGGGAGTAGTTGATGGAGGCGTTATTTATAGAAAGATAGAAGCGCCGACGAAAGCTCATGAATCCGAAGAAATCATCCTTGAGAATTTATGCGATATGATTCGCAAAATAAAAAATTCCAATATCAAGGGAATAGGCATTGGCGTGCCTTCTGTTGTTGACGCCGAACAAGGCATTGTATATAACGCGGTGAATATCCCGGCATGGAAGAAGGTGTATCTGAAAGATATTTTAGAAAGAGAATTCAGGCTTCCGGTTTTTGTGAATAACGAATCCAATTGCTTTGCTTTTGGAGAACGCTATTATGGCGAAGGTACGTCACATCGCCATATTGTATGTGTGACGTTGGGCACCGGCGTGGGCGCGGGTATTATTATCAACAATGAATTATATTATGGTAATAATACCGGAGCCGGAGAAATAGGGAGTCTTCCTTATTTAGACGCCGATTATGAATATTATTGCAGTCGAAAACTTTTCGACCGGAATAATGTCACCGGACGCGACGCGCTAAACCTCGCTCTAACGGGAAACGCGAATATGCTCGCGCTATGGGACGAATTGGGAGGACATATCGGAAACCTGATAAAGGCTATTCTATTCACTTACGACCCGCAGGCAATCATCTTAGGCGGAGGTCTTTCGGCAGGATACCAATTATTTTACAAAAAAATGTTTGAAGTAGCGGGTACGTTTCCATACCCCGAAACATTGAAGAGGGTAAGAGTATTGTTGTCTAAAAAAGAAGATATTAATTTATTGGGAGCGGCGGCTCTTGTGCTTTAAAGCCGTTGACCTATTGCAGCAAGTCGCTGTTAGCCTTTAGCGGCGCGAAGCGATGAACGTTTAAGGTTGCTTGTAACTGTCCGAATGGCGCGGTGAAACGTAACCTTGTTATAACCAAAACATTATACATTAAAATCATAAAAAATTGAAATGAGATTAGATTTAAGTTCGCAAATTGTACTGGATAGGGTGTCACAACGCTACTATCGTCCTGAAAACGAGTTTGAGTTATCAGCTTTGACCCGTCTTGAAAAAATGCCCACACAGATTTATGAATCATCGGTAGAAGCGTCTTTAAATATAGCTAAAGATATAGCCGGCAAGATAAGATTGAAAGAAGCGGAAGGAGCTAAATTCGTCCTCGCGCTACCCGGAGGACATTCTCCTCAAACGATTTATCAGGAGCTTATCCGCTTGCATAAAGAAGAAGGGCTGAGTTTTAAAAATGTGATAATATTCAATCTATATGAATTTTATCCACTTGCTCCGCTATCAAATAGTAACTTGAAATTATTAAAAGAATCATTTTTGGATTATATTGATATTGATCTTAAAAATGTGTATTCGCCGGACGGATCTGTGGCGAAAGAAGAAATCTTGAATTATTGCAAAGCTTATGAGCAAACAATTCAGAGCGTGGGTGGCATCGACTACATGCTTTTGGGCTTGGGGCGCGCCGGTAATATTGGCATCAATATAGCGGGATCCAGCATGAATTCCCAAACCCGTTTGGTTCTGTTGGATCAACAGTCGCGGAAAGAAGCGGTAAATACATTCGGCTCGTTGGAGCAAGTTCCGCCAAGCGCTGTCACTATGGGTATAGCCACTATCCTGAAAGCGAAAGAAATAGCTTTGATCGCTTGGGGCGAAGATAAGGCAAACGGAATAAAAGATGTGGTGGAAGGTTCTATCTCGGACGCGGTTCCGGCTTCGTGCTTACAAGCTCATCAGAACGCGAATGTGTATATAGACCTGAACGCTGCTTTCGAGTTGACACGTATCAATCACCCTTGGTTGGTGACAAGCTGCGAGTGGACTAATAAACTGATCCGCAGGGCTATTGTTTGGCTCTGTTTCAAGGTGAATAAGCCGATATTGAAATTGACAAACAAAGATTATCAGGATAATAACCTCGGAGAATTATTGGCGCTGTATGGTTCGGCATATAATGTGAATATCAAGATTTTTAATGATCTTCAACATACAATAACAGGCTGGCCGGGCGGAAAACCAAACGCCGATGATACAAACCGTCCCGAAAGAGCGAAACCATACCCTAAGAACGTAATTGTTTTCAGTCCGCATCCGGATGACGATGTTATTTCGATGGGTGGAACATTAAAACGCTTGGTTGACCAAAAACATGATGTGCATCTCGGCTATCAGACTTCCGGTAATATTGCCGTGGGAGACGAGGAAGTAATTCGTTATGTTTCATTCTTGGAGGATATGAGAAGCGCTTATAACGCGGAAAATGATGAGTTGAAAAAGAAATACGCCGATATTCTTCAATATCTGTTACATGATAAGAAAGAGGGTGATGTGGATACCGCCGACATTCTTTTCATGAAAGCTCGTATCCGTCGTCAGGAAGCGACGACAGCTTGTCGTTATATAGGAATGGATATCAATAATGTGCGGTTCCTTGACCTTCCGTTCTATGAAACAGGACGCGTGAAGAAAAATCCTATTTCCGAAACAGATGTGGAAATCGTGAAGAATTATCTGGAAGAAATCAAGCCTGATGAAGTATTTGTAGCGGGAGATTTGGCGGATCCTCATGGAACGCACAAAGTGTGTTTGGACGCGATCCTTGCGGCGGTTGATGAGTTGAAAGGTACGGAATGGCTTAAAAATTGCCGCTTCTGGATGTATCGCGGAGCATGGGCTGAATGGGAAATCGACCATATCGAAATGGCTGTGCCTATTTCTCCGGAAGAACTTCGTAAGAAAAGAAACTCTATATTGAAGCACCAATCTCAGATGGAAAGCGCTCCGTTTCTGGGAAATGATGAACGTTTGTTCTGGCAACGCTCCGAAGACAGGAATCGCGCCACCGCGGAATTATTCAGGCAATTAGGCTTAGCGTCTTATGAGGCGATAGAAGCATTTGTAGAATATCATCCATTATAAATTAAATAAAAAAGCAAACCTTTTGGCGCTCTTAACCGCCGGAAGGTTTGTCCTGTTTCTCAAAAATTAAGGTATAAATTATATTATGAGATTAATAATTCAACCGAATTATGATTTGCTTTCCCAATGGGCGGCAAACTATGTGGTGTCTAAGATCAACGCGGCTAATCCCACCGCGGACAAACCTTTTGTGCTTGGTTTGCCTACGGGTTCATCGCCGATGGGTATGTATAACGCTTTGATTAAGCATTATCAGGAAAAAAGAGTTTCGTTCCGCCATGTGGTTACGTTCAATATGGACGAGTATGTCGGCTTACCGAAAGAACATCCCCAAAGTTATTACTCATTTATGTGGAATAACTTTTTCAGCCATATAGATATTAATGCCGAAAATGTGAATATCCTGAATGGGAACGCTGCCGATTTGGACGCGGAATGCGTGGCGTATGAAGATAAAATGAAAGCGATGGGCGGTATCGACCTGTTTTTGGGAGGTATCGGTCCCGATGGACATATCGCGTTCAACGAGCCGGGTTCCTCGTTGACTTCACGTACCCGCGTTAAGACATTGACGCAAGATACGATAATCGCGAATTCCCGCTTCTTTGACAATGACGTGAACAAAGTGCCAAAAACGGCGCTGACAGTTGGGGTACAAACAATTCTTGACGCGAAGGAAGTTCTGATTATGGTGAACGGAAATAATAAGGCAAGGGCTTTGGCTCAGGCGGTAGAGGGTTCGATAAACCAAATGTGGACTATTACGGCATTGCAATTGCATTCCAACGGAATCATCGTTTGCGACGAAATCGCCACTTATGAATTGAAGGTTGGGACATATAACTATTTTAAAGATATTGAAGGTAAAAATCTGAATCCGGATAGCCTGCTTTAATTTAAAAAGTTTCTTAGGTTGAGGTTTATAAAACGGAGGAGTTATCTTGCTTGGCAGGATAGCTCCTCTGTTGTTTTTTTTTAATAATATTTCCTCAATCACTTGGGGAGGAAGGCTTTCGGATGGAAGTGTTGACTAAAGAAAAATGGCTGTCATTTTGTCGCGATATATTATTTGGCACGTATTTTGGGCGTTTATAATCAGGATATTGTATTATTAATCAAAAAAAATAAAAATCTAAATATATGAACTTTAACAATTTTACAATTAAATCTCAGGAAGCTGTTCAAAAGGCGGTTGAGATAACGAAAGAAAAGAGACAACAGGCTATTGAACCCGCTCACATCCTTCTCGGAGTGATTATGATTGGAGAGAATGTTGTCAATTATCTTTTTCAAAAGTTAGGAATTAATCCCGTTCATCTTACAGCTGTATTCGACAAAGAAATAGACTCATACCCCAAAGTATCGGGTGGGGGAGATCCTTATCTAAGCAGAGAAAGCAACGAGGCGCTGGATAAAGCGCAGGATTATGCTAAGAAGATGGGAGACCAATATATTTCGATGGAACATCTTCTACTTGGTATATTATCGGGTAAAAATTCAGCGGCGCAAATACTAAAGGACGCTGGCGTTTCCGAAAAAGGACTGAGGTTGGCTATCAATGAATTGCGTAAAGGAAGCAATGTGACCGGTCAGAATGCGGAAGACACCTATCAGTCTTTGGAAAAATACGCGATAAACCTGACACAAAGAGCACGGGATGGTAAATTAGACCCTGTGATCGGACGCGATGACGAAATCCGGCGCGTGCTTCAGATACTAAGTCGTAGGACAAAGAATAATCCTATACTGATAGGCGAACCGGGAACCGGTAAAACAGCGATAGCTGAAGGACTTGCTCATCGTATTGTGCGTGGCGATGTTCCCGAAAACCTGAAGAGCAAACAAATATACTCTTTGGATATGGGGGCTTTGATCGCCGGCGCAAAATATAAAGGTGAATTTGAAGAACGGTTGAAATCCGTAGTCAATGAAGTTATTAAGTCGGAAGGCGAGATTATCCTTTTCATTGACGAAATACATACATTGGTTGGCGCGGGTAAGAGCGAGGGGGCTATGGATGCCGCCAATATACTGAAGCCGGCTCTCGCGCGCGGCGAATTGCGTTCGATTGGCGCTACAACATTGGATGAGTATCAGAAGTATTTTGAAAAGGATAAAGCCTTGGAACGCCGTTTCCAGATCGTGACCGTAGATGAACCCGGCGAAATGGACGCCATTTCTATCTTGCGCGGGTTGAAAGAGAAATATGAGAATCACCATAAGGTACGTATCAAAGATGAGGCTATTATCGCGGCTGTTCAACTATCCGACCGTTATATAACCGACCGTTTTCTTCCCGATAAAGCGATTGACCTGATGGATGAAGCCGCGTCTAAACTTCGGATGGAAGTGGATTCCGTTCCGGAAGAATTAGATGAAAAAAGTCGCCGTATCAAGCAATTGGAGATAGAAAGGGAAGCCATCCGTCGTGAAAATGACACTCAAAAAGAAGCTGAGTTAACGAAAGAAATCAGTGAATTAAAAGAGGTGGAAACCGGACTTAAAGCAAAATGGCAATCCGAAAAAGAAGTCATCAATAAGATTCAGCAAAATAAAGTAGATATAGAAAATGCTAATTTTGAGGCTGATAAGGCGGAACGCGAAGGCGATTACGGAAAAGTGGCGGAATTGCGCTATGGCAAAATAAAAGAATTGGAGACGGAAATAGAAAAACTGAAATCCCAGTTGCATGAAATGCAGGGCGGTCAGGCGATGGTCAAAGAAGAAGTAGACGCTTATGATATTGCTGATGTCGTTTCCCGTTGGACAGGTATTCCTGTAAACAAGATGCTGCAAAGTGAAAAAGATAAGCTCCTCAACTTAGAGACGGAATTGCATAGGCGGGTTGT
>JAISKQ010000324.1 GCA_031260865.1 Prevotella sp. | reverse complement strand
ATATCAAAGGGTACATTAAAGCACTTTGCCCCGATGAACGGCGTATATGTATATGAACGCAAATACAATGAAAAATCGGTTGTGGTAGTTCTAAACGGTTCTGAAAATGAAAAAACCATCGACTTGGCTGTTTACAAAGAAATATTGCCGAAGAGCCAAGCAACGGATATTATAAGCGGGAATATTATAAATTTAGATAATTCAACATTAACAATTAAGCCAAGAAATGTCTTTATATTAGATTTTTGATTACTTTTATGAAAGTATTACAAAAACAAGTTCATGAAAAAAGGACCTCTAACCATTAAAGACATTGCTAAAGACCTGAATATATCGCCATCAACCGTATCGAGGGCTTTAAAAGACAATCCTTACATCAGTCCCGAAACACGGAAATTGGTTAAGGAGTACGCGGATAAATATAAGTACCAGCCAAACACGATGGCTTTAAATTTGAGAACCCAGCATAATAATATTATCGGGGTGATTGTTCCCGAACTGGCTAACCACTTCTTTTCGGGAGTGCTGTCGGGGATGGAAACCGTCGCGGAGGACAAGGATTACCATGTCATTATCTGTCAGTCGCGCGAAGATTACAAAAAAGAAGTGCGGAATGTACAGACTCTTATCAAGGCGCGTGTGTGCGGCGTATTGATTTCCCAATCAAAAACCACGACACAATATGACCACTTTCAGGAGTTGATAGATAATGAGATTCCGTTTATTTTCTTCGATAGGATTTGCACGGGAATTGACTCGGACAAGGTGGTGGTGGATGATTATAGCGGGACATTCACGGCTGTGGAATATATGATCAAAACGGGCTGTAAGCGAATAGCCTTCTTTACAGCTCCTCATCATCTCGAAATATCCAAGAACCGGAAAAACGGATACCTCGACGCTCTCCGCAAGTATCAACTATCGGTAGAAGAACAACTTATCCGCACAGCCGACACAAAGCAACTGGGGTACGAAGAGGCGAAGAAAATATTGCAAGAGCCAAACAGCCCGGACGCCTTCATGGCGATGAACGATTATACGGCTTCGGGTATATTGGTCGCGTGTAAAGAATTAGGATTAAGAGTACCTGAAGATGTGTCTATTTGCGGGTTTTCCAACTCGAATATATCACAAGACACTGATCCCATGCTGACGACAGTAGATCAGCATCCGATAGAAGTAGGCGAAGAGTCCATGAAATTAATACTTGAGAAAATCGAAAACCCGGAGAACAATCTAAGGAAAAATAAGATAATAAAAACATCCATGATCGTCAGGCAAACCACCCGCGCGTTATGAAAGAAAGACAAAAATAGATATATACTATACTAAATCGCACATCGCATGAAACAAAACCCAACGCTCACCTTTTGGCAAATCTGGAATCTTAGTTTCGGATTTTTCGGAGTTCAAATCGCTTATGCTTTACAAAGCGCCAATATTAGCCGGATATTCGCGACCTTGGGGTCAGATCCGCACAATCTCAGCTATTTCTGGATATTACCACCTTTGATGGGTATTATCGTACAACCTATTGTAGGCACACTGAGCGATCGCACATGGACGCGCGTCGGACGCCGTATTCCTTATCTTTTTGTAGGGGCTTTGGCGGCTATTATCGTGATGTGCTTATTACCTAACGCAGGCAGTTTTCATTTCACTATAATGGGAGCGATGGCTTTCGGCCTTATCGCTTTGATGTTTCTTGACACATCCATAAATATGGCGATGCAGCCTTTCAAGATGCTGGTAGGCGATATGGTAAATGAAAAACAGAAAGGATTCGCCTATTCCATACAAAGTTTCTTATGTAACGCGGGAAGCCTTGTCGGCTACCTTTTCCCTTTCTTCTTCGCATTTATAGGTATTTCAAATGTCGCGGACAAAGGGGTTATTCCCGATTCCGTTATCTATTCGTTCTATGTGGGGGCGGCGATTCTTATTTTGTGTGTCATTTATACCGTTGTAAAGGTTAAAGAAATGCCTCCAAAGGAATATGCCGAGTTTCATGGAATAAATGAGAAACCGGAGAAAAAAGAGAAAAAAGATTTTATCACTTTATTGAAAAACGCGCCTAAAGTATTTTGGACAGTCGGACTTGTCCAGTTTTTCTGTTGGGCGGCGTTTATGTATATGTGGACATATACAAACGGGGCTATTGCCCAATCGGTATGGAACACAACCGACACGGCGTCGGTGGAATATCAGGAAGCCGGCAACTGGGTAGGCGTATTGTTTGCCGTGCAGGCGGTCGGTTCCGTCTTGTGGTCGATGGTGATTCCGCTGTTCAAGTCATTGAAGACAGGGTATTGCGTCAGCCTTTTATTAGGGGCTATCGGCTTCGTTTCCACATTCTTTATTCATGACCAATACGCTTTGTTTATATCGTATGCGCTTATAGGTTGCGCTTGGGCTGCAATATTGGCGCTTCCGTTTACAATATTGACAAACGCCTTATCCGGAAAAAACATAGGCGCCTACTTAGGTCTCTTTAATGGAACAATTTGTTTGCCTCAGATAGTGGCGGCAGCCTTAGGGGGTATCTTGCTCCAATACATTGCCGGTACATCTATCATGATGCTTGTCATTGCCGGGATATTGTTGCTTTTGGCGGCGGTTTCCGTATTATTTATAAAAATCACATACGGAGGCGCTGAAGCAAAACCTGAAACAGTGGAAAATGAGAACATTACGGTATGATTAACGCGTTAAAACCTTTGTTTTACAGCAAATAAAAAAATAATTTTCACCTGATTTTTTCGACAAAAAACCTCTGTGAAAAAAATATATTTACCTCTATTCACCTCATTATCTAATCGTTAAATCAAAAAATTAGATAATGAGGTTTTATATTTTACCCCAATTGACTTATAGTACATTGAATTGGCTCATTATTCTGTCATCTTTTTAAAACAAAATTATCTTATATATATATGAGTAGTGAGTTGAAAGTAATGAGTTTTGAGTGTACAAGTTTACAAGAAGAAGAATGACGCGAAGCGACGATAACTGAAAACTGTTACTTTTGTTACTTTTTAAGTTTTGAGTTTATAAGTTTACAAGAGTTCTAACATGCTAGTAAACTTGAATTCTTGAACTCTAGTAAACTACTAACTACTGTTACTTTTGTCACCTTTTGTAATTAGTCGTTGGCTTTTCGCTGTTGACTGCTCACTGAAAAGGTCTTTGATATGATGAAATAGTTACGAGTTACAAGTTACAAGAAAAAGGATGGCGTAATGTGGTGTTACCCGAAAACTGTTACTTTTGTCACTCTTTTTTTAAAGTTTTAAGAGCCTGTTTACATTTTATTGGTTCTATTACATTAGTCGAATGTCCCGTCGCGGTCTTGTCGGGCGTCAGCCAACGCCGTTAACTTCATGGACGGGGCACCCGCCGGGCGAAAAAGGCGTAAAACGAAAACGTGTTTGAGCTTATCCGCCGATTCGGATATAACAGCGTTTGGAGCGAGTTTTTTCGTTTAGCCTTTAAGTCCGTAGCGGGTCGACCTATGAAG
>JAISKQ010000300.1 GCA_031260865.1 Prevotella sp. | reverse complement strand
CGTCTCAAAACAGCCGTATTACTGGCTTGCGCGCTAAAGGAAGGCGCGATTGTGGCAGGAGCTTCATCGTCCGACGCCGACAACTTATATGATTTTGGTATCTATGTAGGTCTGGGATTCCAGCTGAAAGACGACTTGCTCGACGTATATGGAAACAGTTCAAATTTCGGGAAAAAGATAGGAGGAGATATTCTTTGCAATAAAAAAACGCTATTACTTATTACCGCTTTGGACGATGCCGCGTCAAGGGATGAACTCTCAAGCTGGATTAATAAGGATAAATTTGACGAGGCTGAAAAAATAAAAGCCGTGACAGCCATATACGACAGCCTTAACCTGAAACAGAAATCCGAAGACTTAATATACGAATATTATAAAAAGGCTATCATTTGTTTAAACAAAGTAGCAGTTGATAACATTAGAAAAACAGAACTTTATAATTTAGCGGAAAAACTCATGTCACGAATCTCATAACACACAAAATTTATAATTTATGCCTTACAGACGCTTACCTAACACAGATAACGCTCGCATACGGGCTTTGAAGACAGTTATAGAAAAAAATGAAACATCCTACGGTCCGGTTGCTATTTCTTTTAATGTTCAGAAAATAAACATTATGCTCCGTAATTTTGAGTCTGCTCAAACGCGCTACAAGGATAGTTTGGAAGCGCAGGCGGCGGCTAACCGAAAGTTTCAGAAATTGATAAGGAACGCAAGGCTCTATATATCCCATTTTATTCAGGTGCTTAATTTCTGCGTCATCCGCAATGAGATAAAGAAAGAAGTGAAAAATCTGTACGGCATCGACCCTGATAATTTTACTGTTCCTGATTTATTAAGTAATGATACCCTCCTTTTTTGGGGAAAGAACATTATTAAAGGGGAGCAAACGCGGCTGTCGCAAGGAGGCGCTCCAATATATAATCCTACTATCGCGCGGGTAAACGTTGCTTTTTCCCAATTTAAAGATGCTTATGTCGCCCAAAAGACATATCAGAATACGACGACCCGCCAATTGGAAAGCCTAAGCCGGCTACGTGAAGATATTGATTCTGTGCTGATATCGCTATGGAATCAAATAGAAGAAGCTTTCTCAGGTTTACCGCCAAAAGAACGCTTGGAAAAATGTAAAGAATACGGGGTCGTATATTATCTGCGAAAAGAAGAAAAAGAGAAAGAGACAGCTATAGAATAACAAGAATGAAAATTATTGATACCCACTCACATATATACTCCGAAGAGTTTGATAATGATATTGAAGCAGTCATTGACAGAGCAAAAAAGGCAGGGGTCGAGAAGATATTATTACCCAATATAGATGTTTCGTCTATCGAACGCCTGCATGCTGTTTCGGATAAATATACAGGCTATTGTATCCCGATGATGGGCTTGCATCCGACGAGTGTGGGTGAGAATTGGCAAGAGGAATTAGACCTGATAAAGCGGCGGTTAGCCGATCGTCCGTATATTGCCATTGGTGAAATAGGCTTGGATTTCTATTGGGACAAAACCTTCGAAAAAGAACAAAGATTGGTTTTTGAAGAACAATTGCGATGGAGCATAGAATATGATTTGCCCGTTGCCATACATTCTCGGGATGCTATTTCGCAATGTGTTTCTTGCGTCAGGAATGTAGGAGAGGAAAATCTGAGAGGGGTATTTCATAGTTTTGGCGGTACAGTCGAGGAATTGGAAGAGATTTTATCCTTGAATAATTTTATGCTTGGCATAAATGGAGTCGTGACCTTTAAAAACTCAACATTATCCACTGTCTTGAAAAACACGGACTTATCCCATATTATCGTCGAGACCGACTCGCCTTATTTAGCGCCCGTTCCGTATCGGGGAAAAAGGAATGAATCATCTTACACGCTGAATGTCGTGGCTAAATTAGCCGAAATATATGGCGCGACACCGGAAGAAGTGGGAAAGATAACGACAGAAAACGCGGAAAAGCTATTTGCCTTGTTAACCAATGCCCATTGACGGCTATAACAATGTGCCGGCTATCTCCGATAGTTTACTTCGCTCACCCTTTAGCAAATTGACATGGGCGAATAAATCCTGCCCCGCCATTTTATCTATCATATATGCCAATCCATTCGATTGAGCATCCAGATAAGGAGAATCTATTTGCTGCAAGTCTCCCGTAAAAATCATTTTGGTTCCTTCTCCGGCGCGGGTGATGATTGTCTTTATTTCATGCGGCGTCAGATTCTGCGCTTCATCCACAATACATATCATTTTCGAAAGGCTTCGTCCTCGTATATAAGCCAAAGCCTCTATCTCTAATTTCTTCCCGGCCTGCATTTCTTCGATATTCTTATATTCCGATCCGCCGTACGCGATATGACTTTTTATTACCGACAAATTATCGAACAAAGGCTGCATATATGGAGCTATTTTTTGCTTCTCGTCACCGGGCAGAAAGCCTAATTCCTTATTGCTCAACGCCACAATAGGACGAGCCAGCAATATCTGATCGAAGTCCTCGCTTTGTTTCAGCGCCGAGGCGAGGGCAAGTAATGTTTTACCCGTTCCTGCTTTCCCTGTCAGGGCTGCCAGCTTTATCTCCGGATCCATCAATATCTCAATCGCGAATGTTTGTTCTGCATTTCGCGGCTGTATTCCGTAGCATATCTGTTTGTCTATCTTTTTTATTTTCTTCGTAAAAGGATTATATCTGGCTAAAACGCTTTTCTTACCGTTTTTCATCACAAAGCATTCATTGGCATTAACCGGCGAATCTAGATTAAAATCGTCAATATCAACACCATCGGCGTACGCGTACAGATTGTCTATCAGTACAGAATCTATATCCTTAAAAGTTTTGTGCTGCCTTTCAAACATATATACGTCGGCGACTTTATCATTGATATAGTCTTCCGCCAAAAGTCCGATGGCACGGGCTTTCATCCGAAGATTAATATCTTTTGTCACCAGTATTGTTTTCACTTTGTCGTTTCGTTCCGATATATCAAGGACGGCAGCCAATATACGATGATCGGGTATGCGTTCGGGAAATATTTCGGAGATTCTGTCCTGCGACCCTATATTCGTTTCAATGAACAGTTTTCCCATCCCACTACCCAAAAATGTACCTGTGGTAAAAAGATTGTCATCTGTTATCGCGTCCAGTTGGCGAAGAAATTCGCGGGCATTGTAGTTTATCTGATCGTTCCCCTTCTTAAACTTGTCCAGTTCTTCCAACACCACAATGGGAATATATATGTCATTTTCCTCGAAATTATCTAAACATCTGAAATCGTGAAGTATTACATTCGTATCTAGCACGAAATTTTTCTTTTTGGTTCTCGCCATAATATTGTTGTTTTCTAATACAACATAAATATAGTTTAAATCCTTTAATAATGGTAATAAATCAGATCAAATCCGACGCGTTTTTTTCCAAAACGATATAATGTTTGTACCTTTGATTTGGATTTATACTAATAATCAACCGAATAAAAAATGAATATAGCAGACTTAAAAAATGATAATTTCTTCTTGCTTGCGGGACCTTGTGTCATCGAAGGGGAAGAAATGGCGCTCCGTATAGCCGAAAAGGTAAAAACCATCACCGACAGGCTCAATATCCCTTATGTGTTTAAAGGCTCGTATAAAAAGGCGAATCGTTCACGGGTAGATTCTTTTACCGGGATTGGAGACGAAAAGGCTTTAAAGATACTCCGCAAAGTAGGGGAAACTTTTGGTATCCCCACCGTGACGGATATACACGAAGCGCACGAGGCGGCTATGGCAGCCGAGTATGTGGACGTCCTGCAAATCCCCGCGTTTCTGTGCCGCCAGACAGATTTGTTGATTGCCGCCGCCCAAACGGGCAAAATAGTGAATATCAAGAAAGGGCAATTCCTCGCGCCCGACGGAATGCGGTTTGCCGCCCAAAAAGTGGTTGATTCGGGCAATGACAATGTGATTATCACCGACAGGGGCACATCGTTCGGCTATTCGGATCTTGTCGTCGATTTCAGGGGAATACCGGAAATGAAAGAATTTGGTTTTCCTGTTGTGCTGGATGCTACCCATTGCCTGCAAAAGCCGAATCAGGCGTCGGGCGTGACAGGCGGTCAACCTCGGTTGATAGAAACCATGTGTAAAGCCGGTATTGCCACAGGGGTGGACGGACTGTTTATTGAAACGCATTTCGATCCGGCTAACGCGAAATCGGACGGGGCTAATATGCTTCCTCTTGATCAACTTGAAGGATTGATGGAAAAATTAGTGAGACTAAAAGCCGCGTTGTAAGATGAAGGTGGATATCTGTTTTTCTCCGGCTTTGTATCCTTTTTATGCCGACGGTAATAATTATATCGCGGTAGTAGTAGATATTTTCAGGGCGACCACAACGATGTGCGCCGCGCTGAAAAACGGCGCGAAATGTATCATCCCTGTCGCTTCCATCGAGGAGGCTCAGGCATATAAAGCAAAAGGATATTTAGTCGGCGCCGAACGGAATGTGAAACGCTGTGATTTCGCCGATTTCGGAAATTCGCCGTTCGATTACACAAAGGATAAAATAGAAGGAAAGGAAGTCGTTTTTACAACGACCAACGGCACTCAGGCGATTGATGCCGCCGATAACGCGGACATATTGACGATAGGCGCTTTTTCCAATATAAGCGCATTGACTGATTTTTGTGTTCGTAAACAGAAAGACGTGATTGTACTCTGCGCCGGTTGGAACAATCGTTTCAATATCGAAGACACGCTCTTTGGTGGAGCATTAGCCGCGAGGCTGATAGATAGAGGATATACGTCCGCTTCGGATGCTACGCGGACGGCTCTGTCAATGTGGCGGGAAGCCCGACGGGATACGCGCGGCTACATAAATCGCACCGAGCATATTAAACGTTTGGAAGCGAATAATCTGCAGGATTCTGTGGAGTATTGCCTGACGGAAGACACCGTCAACCTTGTTCCGGTCTATGATAAAGAAACGAAGAAAATAAATTAAAAACCTATTACCCATAGCTTTAAACCCATTACTTATTACTCAAAACTCATTACTTAAAACTCATTACTTAAAAATGGCTGAACATAACGACTTAGGCAAAGAAGGAGAAAACGCGGCGGCAACTTATCTTCAGCAAAAAGGCTACAAGATAATTAAGCGGAACTGGATATATGAGAAATATGAGATAGACATAATCGCCCAAGACGATGAGTATATTGTTTTTGTGGAAGTAAAAACACGCAGTTCAAGCCAGTGGGGAAATCCGGAAGACGCGGTGTCGAAAGGAAAGATAAAACGAATTGTCGAAGCCGCCGATTTCTATCTGAAAGAATACGATATTGATTCGCCGGCGCGTTTCGATGTTATCGCGGCCATTTGGACAGGACAAAAGTTTGAAATAGATCATATCGACGACGCGTTTTTAGCGCCGGTGAACTAATTGACTGATTAATACTTACTGCCTAATTGTTAACTGATGGATATATGAATATAGAAGAAGCCCGTGAAGCCTGTATCTCCATAAAAGGAGCGACCGAAACATTTCCCTTTGGAGACGATGTGTTGGTTTATAAAGTCATGGATAAGATGTTTGCATATATGGGATTGGATTCCAAAGACGGGGAGTTTTGGCTAAACCTGAAATGCGATCCCGAAAGAGCGATCGATTTGCGCGAACGGTACAGAGGTGTAATACCCGGCTATCACTCCAGCAAGAAATATTGGAATACGATTGTTTTGGATAGTGACGTGCCCGATCTTCTTATAATGGAACTGATTCAACATTCTGTGGATGAGGTTGTAAAGAAATTACCAAAAATTAAACAAGTAGAATATAATAATTTGCCAAACACTTAATAGACATGCCAGCGATAATTCATATAGAGGAAACAGACTCAACAAATAATTACTTAAAAGACCTTCAGCTAAAGCATAAATTAGAGGAGGGTACGGTTGTATGGTCTGATTTTCAAACAGCAGGGAAAGGTCAGCAAGGAAACAGTTGGGAGTCGGAAGAAGGCAAAAACTTAGTATTCAGCATTGTCTTTTACCCGAAAAAGATAAAAGCCAACGAACAATTCATCCTTTCTCAAATAGTATCGCTTGCCGTTGCCGATTGTTTGAGAACCTATACTGAAAATATTACGATAAAATGGCCGAATGATATTTATTGGAAAGAGAAAAAAATTTGCGGTATCCTTATCGAAAATTCATTGATAGACAATGTTATTACTCGCTCTGTTATTGGAATTGGAATAAATATTAATCAAACGAAATTTGAAAGCGATGCCCCAAACCCTGTATCGCTACGGCAGATAACAGGCGAATGTCACGATTTGAAATTCTTGATAGAAGGAATACAAACGACCATTATTGAATATTATACAAAGTGGCAAGAAGATAGAATGGAGTTAACGCGCCAATACAAAAATATTCTTTTTCGCAACAAAGGATTTCATGAATATAATGACGGCAAAAGCAACTTCATGGCTAAAATAAAAGATGTGGAGCTATCGGGAATATTAGTATTGGAAACGGAAGACAATATTGAAAGGCGTTTTGCCTTTAAAGAAGTAAAATATCTTTTCAATTAGTCTCTACTTTTTGTGAATTTCACACATAAAAAGTTTCAAACATGCATATTTATGTGTATTTTTGCACTGTTTTTTGTATAAATATACAAGCATGACTAAAAAATTCAGACAGAAAATAATAAGGGAGATGCTTCAGTCCTATGAAATAAATAGTCAGGACATGCTTCTCAAAATATTAACGGAAAAGGGGTTTGAGCTTACTCAAGCCACTTTGTCGCGCGATATAAAAGAACTGAAGATAGTAAAGATACCAACTTCAAAAGGTAGTTACATTTACCGGCTTTCAGAGAATATGGTGACCGCTCCGAAAGAAAATACGCTATCCGCGTTCGGCTTTGTCAGTATTGAATTTTCGGGACAGTTAGCCGTGATAAAGACACTTCCCGGATACGCGATGGCAATTGCCGGAGAAATCGATAACAAAGCGTCGGGATACATATTAGGCACAGTGGCGGGGGATGATACCATATTGCTGATACCAAAGGAGAATATAAGCAGAGGGGAGATTATAGCCTCGCTATCCGCGTTTATATCAAATATTCAATAAAACATCAACATAAAAGAACTTGTGATAGAAAGACAATGGAGGAACTACAATTCGCTATACAGATAGCCGGTGAAAAACACCTTGGCTATGTGCAAACCATTTTGGATACAATAGAAGCGGCGGCGAAGGTTCGCGGCACAGGGATAGCCAAACGCTCGCCCGAATATTTAGAACTAAAGATAAAGGAAGGCAAAGCGATTATCGCCCTTATGAATGATGAATTCGCAGGCTTTTGCTATATCGAATCATGGGGAAATAAGCAATACGTCGCGAACTCAGGGCTTATCGTGGTTGATAAATTCAGGCAACACGGACTGGCTAAGAGAATCAAACAACATGCTTTTTCTCTTGCCCGGGCGATGTTTCCTGACGCGAAAGTATTTGGCTTAACATCCGGCGCGGCGGTAATGAAAATTAATACAGAACTGGGCTACGCGCCTGTGTCGTTCGCTCAATTGACGGATGACGAGGCGTTTTGGCGAGGTTGTCAGGGTTGCGTGAATTATGATGTGCTTACCCGTACCGAACGGAAATACTGTATTTGTACAGCGATGCTTTTCGATCCTGAAAAGCATAAAGACAAGAAAGAAATAAAATTAATAATAAAAGACCTAAAAAAGCAATTGAAAAAATGAAAAAGAAAGTCGTTTTAGCATTCAGCGGAGGATTGGATACATCTTTTTGCGCCAAATATTTATCAGCGGATCTTGGTTATGACGTTTATACGGCGATAGCCAATACCGGAGGTTTTTCTCCGGCGGAACTGAAAGTTATTGAAGAAAAAGCGTATAAACTGGGAGCGGTGAAGCATGTAAGCCTTGATATAACACAGGAATATTACGAAAAGAGTATCAAATACATGATCTTTGGCAATGTGCTGCGTAATGGCACATATCCTATTTCGGTAAGTTCCGAGCGTATTTTTCAGGCAATCGCGATTATTAACTACGCGAAGGAAATAGGCGCGGATGCTGTGGCTCATGGCAGTACAGGCGCGGGAAACGATCAAGTGCGTTTCGACCTGACTTTTGACGTACTTGCTCCGGGCATCGAAATAATCACCCCTACGCGCGATATGTTGCTTACCCGCGAGTACGAAATCAATTATCTGAAAGAACATGGTATTGAAGCTGACTTCAAGAAAATGGAATACTCTATCAACAAAGGACTTTGGGGTACAAGCATCGGCGGAAAAGAAACATTGAAATCGGAGCAGACTTTACCCGAAGAAGCTTATCCTTCACAGTTGAAGAAACACGATTCGGAGATATTAACCATCGATTTCGAGCAAGGTGAGATAGCCGCCGTAAACGGTGAAAAATATTCGGATAAGGTAAAAGCAATCCAGAAAATAGAAGAAATTACTTCGGCTTATGCTATCGGACGCGATATGCACATAGGAGACACAATCATAGGCATTAAAGGACGTGTGGGTTTTGAAGCCGCCGCGCCTATCGTTATTATCAACGCGCACAAAATGTTGGAAAAGCATACGCTCACCAAATGGCAGCAATACTGGAAAGATCAGGTAGGCAACTGGTACGGCATGTTTTTGCACGAAGCTGAATATCTGGAGCCTGTGATGCGTGATATAGAGGCATTCTTAGTCAGTTCGCAGCAAAATGTTACGGGTCGCGTGAGTATTAAGTTGCAACCGTATCATTATGTGCTTATTGGCGTTGAAAGTGATTTCGACCTGATGAAAGCGGATTTTGGAGAATACGGCGAAGTAAATAAAGCATGGACATCGGATGACGCCAAAGGCTTCACGAAGATATACGCGATGCCTGTCAAGATATTCCATAGCGTGCAAGAGAAGAATAAGAAGTAAGACTTCCCAAGCCCCTCCAAAGGAGGGGTACAAAATTACGAACAGATGAATACATTAAATAATACAGATTCTTTCCCCTCCCCTTTGGGGATGCCGGGTGGGGCTATAAAAGCAGGAATTATAGGCGGCGCAGGCTATACCGCCGGCGAACTAATCAGAATATTACTCAATCATCCGCGGGTGGAACTCGTGTTTGTGAACAGTACCAGTAATGCCGGAAATAAACTGACGGATGTACATGGCGGCCTGTTGGGTGAAACAGATATGAGCTTTACCGACCGGTTGCCTTACGACAAAATAGACGTCCTGTTCTTTTGTACAGCTCATGGCGATACGAAGAAGTTTATGGAAGCCAACGATGTGCCAAAACAGCTTCGAATAATAGACCTTTCGACCGATTACCGTCATAAGGCGGAGGGCAATGATTTTGTATATGGATTGCCGGAATTGAACAAGGCGGAAATAAAAAAATCATCGCGTATAGCCAATCCCGGTTGTTTTGCCACGGCGATACAATTGGCTTTGTTGCCTTTGGCTAAGGCTCAACTATTAACAGAAGTCCATGTAAACGCGACCACCGGATCTACCGGAGCTGGAGTAAAGCCTTCCGCTACATCGCATTTCAGTTGGCGAGAGAATAATATATCCGTGTATAAAGCCTTCGAACATCAGCATCTAACAGAAATCAGGCAGTCGCTGACCCAATTGCAAGCCGATTTCACTGAGGATATTAATTTTATCCCGGTGCGCGGCAATTTCACAAGGGGTATTTTTGCTTCTGCTTATCTCAATTACGATGGAACGATAGAGGATGCCGAAAAATTATATAAAGACTATTATAAAGATAGCCCGTTTGTCATTATGTCGGATAAAAATATTGATTTAAAGCAAGTTGTAAATACAAACAAGTGCGTTTTGCATCTTGAAAAGCATGGAAAAAAACTATTGATTCTTTCCTGTATCGATAACTTGGTTAAAGGCGCTTCGGGGCAGGCTGTGCACAATATGAACCTGATTTTTGGCTTGGAAGAAACAGAAGGACTAAAGCTGAAAGCCGGCGCATTTTGATAAGAGTTATAAGTGAAAAGTTTTAAGTAAAAAGTAATGCAGGATTATCGGAACTTAAAAGTTTGGGTAAAGGCTCATAATCTCACGTTGAGTATTTATAAGATTACAGTATCTTTTCCTAAAGAAGAGATTTATAGCTTAACATCTCAATTAAGAAGATCCATGATTTCTATTCCAGCCAATATTGCAGAGGGAGCAGGTAGAAATACCAAATTAGATTTTGCCCAATTTTTAAATATATCGCTTGGTTCTTTGAATGAAAGCTTATATTACTTACTTTTAGCTAAAGATTTGAATTATATCAGGAATGATGAATATATTCAATTGGATATGGAAGCAAATGAATTAAAAGCAATGTTGATTGCTCTAATAAATTCTGTCAGAAAATCCAACTCATAACTTATTACTCATAACTTATTACTTTCAACTTATTATGAATGTAACCTATATAACCAATTTTCCATCTATTGACATTAAGCACTGGTCGGGTACAGTGCATTTTATGGCGACAAACCTTGCCAAATATACCAATGTGGACTACATCACGAATCTGCGTGAAGATTGGTCGTTCTTTCTTAAAGTAAAGAATAAATTATATGGAAGTAATAAGATTTACCGTGCAGACCGCTCCCCCCAATTTGGGATGAATTATGCCCGGCAGATACAGGCTCAACTGAATCCGGCTACCGATATACTTTTCTCGCATAGCTCTACGCTGATGTCTTATCTGAAGACAAGCAAGCATAAGGTCTTTTATACAGATGCCACATTTGCCTCGATGATTAATTATTACGACTATTTCACGAACCTTAGCCCGCGATATATCAAGGAAGGTAACCGGATGGAGCAACTATCGTTAGATACAAGCCGATTGGCGATATACAGTTCGCAGTGGGCTGCCGATAGCGCTATCAGAGACTATAATGCCGATCCCGATAAAGTAAAGATTGTGCCGTTTGGCGCGAATATCTCCACGCGGCAGTTATCTTTAGACGAAATAAAAGACGTGTTAAGCAAGAGAAACCAACGCGTTTGCAAGATACTTTTTCTTGGTGTCGATTGGTTTCGTAAAGGAGGCGATATTACCATAGAAGCCGTTAAATACCTGAATGAAGAGCTGCGTCTCCCTACCGAATTGCATATAGTAGGCATCGATCATCTGCCTGTGGATAATCTTCCGCCTTATATCATTAATCATGGGCGGATAAGCAAGGCGACTCCCGAAGGGATGAAGAAAGTGGAAGACTTGATTTTACAGAGCCATTTTCTCTTTATACCATCCCGCGCGGATTGTACCCCGATTGTATTTTCGGAAGCTATGTCGTATGGCGTTCCTTGTATATCGGCAGGAACAGGCGGAATACCATCTATCGTAAATGATACGAATGGCATAATCCTGAGTCCCGATGCAGCGCCTAAAGATTACGCGGAACAGATTTATAAGACATTTGAAAACAAAATATACTACAATGAACTGGCTTTGTCAGCGTACAACGATTTTGAAACACGTTTGAATTGGGATACGGCTATGAAAACCATTGTAGGATATTTGAAAGAAATATGATGATAATTTACTAAACTAATGGTAACTTGCAACTTATAACTTATAACTTGTAACTCGTAACTTGTAACTCGTAACTTGTAACTCGTAACTCGTAACTCGTAACTTGTTATAATTGATTTATGGAAAATAATCCCATATTTCATCTATATTGAAAAGAATAGGTGAAATCGTATAATATGGAAAATATGAAATTTGAAGTTGATAGCCAAACAAAGAAAGATCTTGAGATTTTCAAGACAGTCGGAAACGGAACGTCCGTATTTGACCTGTTTGATCAAACCAATTGCTATGGCGGTAAAAAGAAAATACATGACTTCTTAGCTTCTCCTTCAACCGATTTGACAGAGATAACAGAACGGAAGGAGGCTATTGCCTTTTTTCAGAAGCATTATCCCGACGGCGTGAATGTGGATAAAAATTCACTCGATTTTACAGAGTATTACCTCCGACATGCCAATTATCCTACAAAATCTCCATCCCGCTACATGGCTTTGGAGAAGATACTTCTGGATAAACT
>JAISKQ010000165.1 GCA_031260865.1 Prevotella sp. | reverse complement strand
ACAAGTTCCTTTGAATACAGGGTTCCGGTCTATTTCGTTATATAACAACGCCGCTTTTTCCTTGTTGCGTTTGTACATAGCTGGCAAACCTCCATTAGCCTTCAACCATCTCAATGTCTGCATGGCAGCATAAATAGGGACTACCGGAGGCGTATTGAACATCGAGCCGTTTTCGATATGAGTACGATAATCCAACATGGTAGGAATAGGACGATTCACTTTACCTAATAATTCATCCTTTACTATGACAAATGTCACACCCGCCGGAGCTAAGTTCTTCTGTGCCCCGCCATATATCATGCCATATTTAGATATATCCACCGGACGTGAAAAGATGTCGGAAGACATATCCGCTACCAATGTAACAGGAGAATTCAAGTCAGTATGAATTTCTGTCCCGAAAATGGTATTATTGGTGGTAATATGGAAATAATCCACATCGGTAGGAATAGTATAATCCTTAGGGATGTAAGAGTAATTAGCAGCTTTTGAAGACGCTACTTCTACAACTTCACCAAACAATTTCGCTTCTTTTTGCGCTTTGTTCGCCCATGTTCCGGTATTCAGATAAGCCGCTTTTTTCTCTAATAGATTGAATGGAACCATGCAAAACTGCAAACTAGCGCCACCGCCAAGGAAGATTACTGAATAACCGGCAGGCACATTCAATAATTCTTTAAATAAATCGACAGCTTCATCTATTACAGCTTGAAAATCCTTACCCCTATGACTAACTTCCATCAAAGAGAATGAAGAACCATTAAAATTTTGAATGGCTTTTGCTGTTTCCTCTATGGTTTGTTGAGGAAGAACCGAAGGACCTGCGCTAAAATTGTATTTTTTCATTTTTTTATATAAATTAAGGAATTAAAAAATTCGTTTTGTATATTATTAAAATTTTAATTAATGAAGCTTCTTAACCTAAAATAGTCCATCTTATTTTTCAAGATCATATTCTTAAATAATTCAAACAGTTTCTTAGGGGTTTCAAAATTAATAATTATATCTTAAAACAAAGAAACTAAAGAAAAAAATAATAATTTTAGTTGTAAATACAATACACCATAATATCATCCGCCAACCTATCTTTTCCCGATTCTTTAATCGGTAATAGGCATCTTTTTCCAAACTGACTTCTTTCCCTAAGAAACCTGACACGTCATATCCGAATGAACGACCATCAGTATTAGCGCCGACAAAACGGTTTTAAAGCCATAGTAGCGCTCTTTGATGTTTTCGAGTTGTCAATTTCAACGCTTTGAAGCCGTTTAAAAGAATGTTGCGATCAATTCCATCGGGGGTATATGTCGTTTGCAACTCTGAAATCTTATTCGTACCTTTGTTTAGTGGCATATTTATTGAGGTGTAAATATTCATTAAGATAATTATTTTTAATGACTTATTGGTATAAATATGCACTTTTTCCATCTCTTTTTCGCCTTTTTATTAGGAGTGAAACTTGGCGTGAAATATTAGTTAGATATACGAGATGGATTTATAACTTTGTTCAGAATAATATTTGATTATGAATTAAAACCTCAATCAGCAACGAACGACAACGAATATCCTGTTGACTGTTTGACAGGCAATCAAGAGTTGAAAAGGATCGTAAATGAATTAAAAAAAAGAACTTAAAAATATACGGAAAGATGTTTATACTAACTTGACAACAGGCAAGATGAAAAATAAGCGATGGCTGATATTATACGAAAGAATAATGAGTAGAAAGGGATAAATAACAGCGAAAGGCAGTAAAAAAACTGTTACAGTTGTCACTTTTTCACAATAGCCATCCTCCCGCCTAAAGGGGCGACTTAAGGCTATGTAGCCTAATTGTTAATTGTTGACTGTTGACTGAAAAAGAGTAACCTTTGTTACCTTCTAAAAATTCATTATTAAAAAAGAAAGAGAACATGACTGTATTATACGAAGATAACCACATTATTATTGTCAACAAAACCGTTTCGGAAATTGTGCAAGGCGATAAAACAGGCGATAAGCCCCTGTCGGAGATTATAAAAGAATACCTGAAGGAAAAATATAATAAGCCGGGCAACGTATTCTGTGGCGTAACCCACCGTATTGACCGACCTGTTAGCGGAATAGTTGTTTTTGCAAAGACAAGCAAGGCTCTTTCTCGGTTAAATGAAATGTTTAAGAATAAAGAAATAGATAAAACCTACTGGGCTATAGTGAAAAATACCCCTAAAGAAACAGAAGGTACTCTAAAACATTATCTCATAAAGAATGAGAAGCAAAATAAATCATACGCTTATGATACCGAAAAGCCAAATTCCAAGCCGGCAATTCTGCATTATAAGTTGATCGCTCGTTCTGATAAATATAATTTGTTGGAGATAGATCTGGAGACCGGACGCCACCACCAGATACGCACTCAATTAGCTAAAATGGGATGCCCTATCAAAGGTGATTTAAAGTATGGTGCAGAACGGTCAAATCCTGATGGAGGAATAAGCCTGCATGCGCGCAAAATCTCATTTATACATCCTGTATCAAAAGAACAGATTGAAATAATAGCGCCATTACCGGCGGATAATTTATGGCAGGCTTTAGAGAAAGCTATTGATTAAGTGCAGATAAGCTATTCGTACACAATTCGGCTTTCAGGCTGTCCTTTTGTTCCTATTTTATAAATATGATTAATTGTTAATTAAATAGTGTCGAAAATAGGAATAAAGCATTATATTTGTACATTCTGTAAAGGTATTTATTAGAAAAATAATATATTCTATTTGATGGCATTTAACTTAACAAATTGAATAATACGAATGAGAGATATTCTTAACGTATTGAAAAGGAAGAAAATACAGTTCTTCTTTCTTTTTTATATACTGCTATTGGTTCCCATGCTGTGCCCATTAGCCGAAAACTTTACTTTTATAGATAAGGTAGCGGTATTCTTAGTATGCGGACTCTTATTTACAGCTATATGGACTCTTTCGCTTTTTGTCAGTTCCAAATTGGAGAGGATTATCTATTCCATAATGCTTGCCATATCTATTATTCCGGGATCTATATACCTTGCCTATCTGCTATTTGCCAATGTGATGCTTGAGCAAAACAGCGTCACCAGTCTTTTTGAAACCAATACGGAAGAAAGTAAAGAATTTGTGGCACACTATCTTAGTATTTGGGTTACAGCAGGTGTTCTTATATACGCGGCAATACCTATCATTATGGTATGCACGATGAGATCATTCAAACCATTGAAAATAAAGGAACATAAGACACTATTTATACTGGGAATTATTACCATCGTTGCTATTGTTGGTATAAACAGGGTATCACGTTCGGTTTACTTCATCAATTTCTATAAAACATTTATAAGCTACAAAATTCGTACAAGCGGCGAGGTCAGGAATATAAGGGAGCGACAGGATGAACCATATAAAGTGGAAATAAATCATCTGGATAGCATACCGCAAGTATTCGTCATCGTTATAGGTGAATCGCTTAACAAGCATCACATGTCGCTATATGGTTATCCTCGCGAAACGAATCCGTTACTATCCCGATATGGCGATACCTTAATTGTGTATCAGGATGTAGTGGCGCCGCATGTGCATACAATACCTGTCATTCGCTCCTTACTATCCATGTCCGAATTAGGTCACTCAAACTATTTTTCTAAAAAGCCCTCCATGTATGAATTATTCAACCGTGCCGGTTATGATACATATCTGATAAGTAATCAGGGGTTTAGTGAAGACTTGGGATCCAGTTTCGATATATTGTATTCTTTAGCCAAAACCAAGTATAACCTGTCCACCTACAAACAACATGATGACATTGTGCTTCCTGTACTGGATAAAATCTTGCAAAATGATAATAAAAAGAATAAACTAATCATTATACATCTGATAGGGAATCACATGGCATACGAATTCAGGTACCCGAAAGAATATATTGTATTCAATCATAAAAAGGACGGATTAGTACCCGATGCGCCTTACCGAGACGAGAAAGCGAAGAAAATGATAGACCGGTATGATAATTCGGTGTTATTCAATGATTCCATCATAAACAATGTTATCTTATCCCTAAAAGAACTGCATAACCAGGACGCGGTAATGGTCTATCTATCCGATCATGGAGAAGAGCTATACGATTATAGGGACTTTGCGGGTCATGCCTATGAAAAAGTATCCCCTACCATGAGCGAAGTACCGTTTATTGTATGGATGTCTTCTTCTTATTCCAAATTCAGGAGAGACCTCGTTTTTGACAAGAACCGCCCATATTCTTCAGAAGATTTCATCTATTCCATATCCGACCTTGCAGGGTTCAATTATGTTGATTACGATGACTCCCGAAGCTTATTCTCTTCCAACTTTATTTCTCGCGAACGTTATGTCGGAGAAAAAACATATGAGGAGATAAAGAAAAAGTTCTATAAGTGAATGATAACCAACAAAATAAAATGGTGATTATCTATAAATCAGTGTAAATACTTAGCAATCAAATGATTATATAGACAGTATTTTCAGTGTATCTACCAAATCCTGCTGGATAGGCTTGTTCTTTTTAATAGCTTTAGAGAACGGCACATATACAATCACATCATTTTGAATGCCAATCATAACGTTACGTTGCCCATCCAATAACGCGTCGATAGCAGCGGCTCCCATTCTACTGGCAAGGATACGGTCGTTAGCTGTCGGAGAACCTCCGCGTTGAACATGACCGAGTATTGTAACGCGCACATCGTACTGAGGGTATTCAATCTTCACACGTTCCGCCATAGCCATAGCGCCTCCGGTAATATCGCCTTCGGTTACTAAAACCAAGCTACTGTTCTTACTCTTACGGAATCCGTTTGAAATCAAATCGGCCAACTGGTCTTGCTGGATTGATATTTCAGGAATAATGGCCGCTTCCGCGCCCGAAGCTATCGCCCCATTCAGCGCGAGATTGCCGCATTCACGCCCCATTATTTCGATGAAAAACAAACGTTCATGGGAACTTGCGGTATCGCGTATCTTATCCACAGCCTGCATTATGGTATTCAGGGCTGTATCATATCCTATTGTTAAGTCGGTGCCTTGCAGGTCGTTATCAATCGTTCCCGGTAAACCGACAATCGGATAGTTATATTCCTGCGCAAAGATACGTGCTCCGGTAAGCGAACCATCGCCACCAATAACCACCAATGCGTCAATGTTTTCCCTTTTCAGCGCCTCGTATGCTATTTGACGACCTTCCACAGTTTGAAATTCCTGACATCTCGCTGTTTTTAGAATCGTCCCTCCTTGTTGAATAATATTACTGACACTATTCGATTGGAAAGGTACAATTTCATCAAATATTAAGCCTCTATAACCGCGCAGAATACCTTTAACTTCCAATCCTTTATAGATGGCGGCTCGGGTTACGGCACGAATCGCGGCGTTCATTCCGGGGGCATCACCTCCTGAGGTCAGGAGACCGATACATTTAATACTATCCATATTGTTAATTATATTTCGTCCTTATTTTTTCTTTTCTAAAGTCAAGTGCAAAAGTAAGAATAAATTCAGTCATCCGGCTTAACTAAATATGTCTATTTGGTAAAATTTAAACAGTTTCTAAATTAACACCGACTTTATTTCTTCTATTTTCGCTTCTACTTCCTCCATTTGCCATTTAGGAGTGGATGTCGCTCCACAAATACCAATCGAAGATGTTTTACTCACAACATCAGGATTTATATCCGATGGCGTAGTGATGAAGTAAGAATGTGAGTTGTATTTCTTACATTCGGCAAACAATACTTTTCCGTTTGAACTTTTTTCTCCCGCCACGAAAAAAATTATATCATGCTTCAGCGCGAATTCCTTTATATTGGGGATGCGGTTCGATACCTGACGGCAAATTGTATCAAAAAATTCAAATTCAGCACCGCCTATCATCCGGCTTTGTATGATATCTATTATTTCCTGAAAACCGTCCAACGGTTTTGTCGTTTGGGAAAAAAGACAAATATTCTTCGAGAAATCAAGTTTTTCCAAATCTTCCTTTTTCTCTATTACAATAGCACTGGATTCGGTTTGACCTAACAGTCCGTTTACTTCCGCATGTCCGTTTTTTCCGTATATAACAATCTGAGTGTTATTGTATTTTTCATTTTCGTATTTGTCGTATATTTTCTTTTGCAAACGCAATACAACAGGGCACGAAGCGTCTATAATCTCTATATTATTCTCTTTGGCTGTCTGATAGGTGGATGGCGGCTCGCCATGCGCTCTCAGGAGTACCTTGGCATTTTTCAGCAGGGCAAATTCTTCATGGTTAATTGTTTTCAATCCCAGCTTTTCCAGCCTGTCAACTTCCAGATTATTATGAACAATATCACCTAAACAATACAGCACGCCACCTTTAGCCAGTTCCTCTTCCGCTTTCTTTATGGCGTTGACCACTCCAAAGCAAAAGCCGGATTTAGCATCTATTTCTATATTACTCATTTAATGTCGTTATTTGTTTGAACTTCTGTAACAACCATTGCATCTGCTCGTCAATGGTCATATATGAATTATCCAGCAATATGGCGTCATCCGCTTTTACCAAAGGGCTTTCGGCACGCGTCTGATCTAAATAATCCCTGGTCTTTAAGTTTTCTAAAACTTCGTCGAAAGTCGTCTTATTATCCCCTTTCGAGCGTAGTTCGTCAAACCGCCGCCGCGCCCTTATTTCGGCATCGGCTGTTACAAATACTTTCAGTTCGGCATCGGGGAAGACAACGGTTCCTATATCCCTGCCATCCATTACAATTCCTTTTGCCTTGCCCATTTCCTGCTGCAAAGCAACCATCGCCCGGCGTACAAAAGAGATAGCACTGACAATGCTTACCTTGGATGAGACTTCCATGCTTCGTATTTTTGATTCTACATTCTCTCCATTGAGGTGAGTATCGGGAGTACCGGTGTCTTTATTGAGATGAAATTCGACTTTTACGTTATCTATCTCATTATGCAACCGCCTTTCATCCAGAGTATCCCCGCTAAACAAACCATGTTCCATGCAATATAATGTAACCGCCCGATACATGGCTCCGCTGTCTATGTAGATATATTTTATTTCTTTAGCCAAACTTTTGGCCATAGTGCTTTTCCCGTTAGAAGAAAAACCATCGATTGCAATAACTATTTTTTTCATATTTTACTTATAAAACATTTGACTAATATAAATGTTTTTCTATTGGGTTATATATTTTTTCTAATTCGTATGGCAAAGATAACTAAATTCAGTTAATCTACTTCCTCAGTCCCTCTTTTCAGTCAACAGTCCGCAGATCGGCTGCGACAGTTTAAAAGCCTCACTTGGGGAGGTCGGAGGAGCTTTGGTCTAAAAAGGTGACAAAAGTAACAGTTTTCAAGTTTACAAGATTTCAAGTTTACTAGTGTTTAGTTAATTAATAAATGTCGGATATAGCCGTTTTAATTTAATGCGAGCATCCTTAGCGGTGAATTGCCAGTTGATTTTCGCATTTTTATTATTTCTGTGTTCTTG
>JAISKQ010000142.1 GCA_031260865.1 Prevotella sp. | reverse complement strand
AAATCACAATGAAAAAAGTAATCGCGACCAACAATGCCCCAGCGGCGATAGGACCATACAGTCAGGCAATAGAAGTAAACGGAATGTTGTTCATATCAGGTCAATTACCGGTTAATCCTGCCACAGGCGACTTTCCTTCGGGAGGTATAAAAGAACAAACAGCCCAATCTTTCGAGAATATCAAAGCCATTCTTGCCGAAGCCGGCTTAACGACTGATAATATCGTGAAGACAACCGTGTTGCTGAATGATATCGCAAACTTCGCGGCAATGAACGAAGTATATGCCAAGCAATTCTCGGGCACATTCCCGGCTCGTTCGGCATTTGCCGTAAGGGATTTACCAAAAGGCGCGATGGTGGAAATAGAGGTGATAGCCGCGCGATAAATAGCATGGAGAGTCCTATCTGGCGAGTTTGCTTATTTTTTGAACTCTTGTAAACTTGAACTATAGAAAGCTTGAATTCTCGTAAACTTGAATTCTCGAACTCCAGTAAACTAAATACTCAGAATGACTATTGACGAAAAATACATGCGTCGTTGCCTGCGATTAGCGACCAATGGGAGGGGCTTTGTCAGCCCAAATCCAATGGTGGGCGCGGTCGTGGTTCACAACAATAAAATCATCGGGGAAGGGTTTCATTGCGAATACGGTAAAGCCCACGCCGAAGTGAACGCGATAGCCGGCGTAAAAGACAAATCCTTGCTGAAAGAGTCCACTATCTACGTCTCGCTCGAACCTTGCGCGCATTACGGAAAGACTCCCCCTTGCGCCCGATTGATTATCGACAACCGGATTCCACGTGTGGTCGTCGCTTGTCTCGACCCTTACCCCGCCGTCGCGGGACGAGGCGTGAAAATGTTACAAGACGCCGGCATAGAGGTCTCTATCGGCATCCTTGAACAAGAGGCTTTGGAATTAAACAAAGAGTTCTTCACGGCACAGACAAAAGATCGTCCGTATATCTACCTGAAATGGGCGCAAACCAAAGACGGGTTTATAGACAAGGCGCGTCGCGATGGCGAACAGCCGCGACCGACGCCTATATCCAATGATTTCTCAAAAATACTTGTCCACCAAAAAAGGGCAAGTGTAGCGTCCATTATGATTGGAACAAATACGGCTGTGAAAGATAACCCGTCGCTAACCACGCGGTACTGGCATGGTAAAAATCCGGTACGCGTCGTATTAGACAGGCAAGGGCGTATTCCTCGTGGTTATGCCCTCTTGGACGGGAATGTGGAAACAATCATATTTACCGAGAAAGAGCCGTCTCCCGCCACGGGGAATGTGACCTTTATCCAAGTTCCTTTCGATGAAAATTTGTTGAATACTATATTCTCAATCCTCAAGAGCCGCAAAATCATTTCCGTCTTGGTGGAAGGAGGGCGCGAATTACTCCAAAGCATTATTGACAAACGATTGTGGGATGAGGCGTTTATAGAGATTTCGGATATTGCATTTGGCGACGGCGTAAAGGCTCCCGTTATCTCTGGACATACAGTAAATGAGCTGAATTGGGGCGCATCCAAGCACATTCATCTACATTTATTATAACTATAAAATTATATAAATATTAGATTAATTGACGCGTAAGCCGAAATTCTTTCTATTTTTGCACATTGATATTGAGTAAAACTGTTTAAACTAATGAAATTGAAGCAAACTATTCGACTAATATTCCTTACTGTTTTTTCGATTGTGACACTAAGTTCGTGTGACGACAATGAATACACCACAACAGGACTTTCCGCTGACGCTCAAATCTATACATTTCAATTAGCCGCGATTGCGACAAATGCGATAGATTCGGCGAACTATCCGATAATGAAAAAAACCAAGTTTGCCATAGATCAGTCCAGACAACTGATTTACAACCCTGATTCACTACCATACCAAACAGCTCTTAAAAAATTCGCGGCGACTATAACATACGGATCTTCAAGCCCAAGCCGGTTACAATTGGTATATCCCGATTCCGTCTCGACCTGGAACGGCTCGGACTCCATCGACTTCTCGCTACACCCAAAGATAAGAGTAACCGCCACCAACGGGACATCCAACAGGGAATATACAATCGATATAAGAATACATCAGGTGGATCCCGACACATTGACTTGGAACAATGTGGCCAATCAGCCTAATACCGTCGGACGGCAGAAAACATTGCTGAAAGGCAACACATTCCACACTTTCTCTATCGACAGCGATGGAAAATTGTATCTATATAAAGCAAGCAAATCAAACGTTTCCGACTGGGCAAAACAGGCTGTCACGTCAATACCTGCGGCTTCAGTTGTATTGGAAAGCATCACGTTATTTAATGATACATTCTTTGCCGTCGATAATAATAAAAACGCTTACAGCTCTACCGACGGTGTGGCTTGGAGCGCCAAAAGCGCCAATGTACTGTCTATAATAGGCATACTACCCGAAGCTGCCGCCGACAAAGATTCCCTTTTGGTCATAACCGAAGACGCGGGCAAATATTATTTTGCCAAGACAAAAGATATATCCACGCTAAAAGTCGTGAATAAAATAAGCTACAACCCGTTGTCGAATGAAGTACCCGCTACTTTCCCCGCATCGGGATTCTCGGCTGTGACAATCGTCAACAGGAGTAATCTTAACGGCAATATTCTGACCACCGTGGGAGGCAAAACGCTCTCCAACCAGCAAACAAACCTGAGTTGGGCTGTACGTGCCGGAGACAACAGACTGGAAATAATATCCTCGCAGGAGAATTTCGCGTTCGCCGCAAACGCCGGCATCGCTTCTTTCTGGTACAACGAATATATGTACGCGTTGACAGATAATACATTATACCGGTCAATCAGCGTCGGTTCGAAATGGGCACAGGTTCCGTCAAAAGAATCCATCGACCCAAATATGCCAAAAGCGTACGGGCAATCAATAATAGTAGATGATGAAAATTATATATGGATATTCGGCGGAATATCCGAAGCCGGAGCAACTCCTGTGCGACAAATATGGCGAGGACGTTTGAATAAGCTTATACCTTGAAACGCTAAAAAATCGCCGATGATATACTTATAGCCTTGTTTTTTGCGTTAGATAGATAGTCTAATAACAGATTTGTAATGAGAAAAGGGATTTTTTGTACTTTATTATTCATCGTTTGCTCTCTCTTCTCGTCGGTCATCCTCAAAGCGCAAGACGACTATAAATACGAGATTGGCGGTATGGCGGGGACGTCTTTTTATATGGGGGACGCCAACAAAACAAAATTATATCGGAATCCGGGATTATCCGCCGGAATTATATTCCGATATAACAAAGACTTGAGATGGTCTGTGAAGAATAATTTTGTGATTGGTCATGTATCGGGCAACACAGAACATTCGGGGAACAAATTCCCCTTTGATCAGCAATCGTCTTTCAGTAGGATGTTTTACGAGTTGGGCAGCCAGATTGAATTTAACTTTTTCAATTATAGCGACAATTTCGGGTATCTGGGAACAAAACGCTTAACGCCTTATGTATTTACAGGAATAGGTATAACTTTCGGATCGGGGAAAAAAACATTTTTGGATGCTAACTTACCGATGGGCGTGGGTGTAAAATACAAGATGAAAGACCGGCTGAATATCGGATTTGAATTTTCATTCAGAAAGTTATTCAGCGATTCATTTGACGTTACCGAAAAAAGCGGTAATTTTGATTTGGACAGCCCTTATAAAATAAAAGGCAGCCTCTTCAAAAACAATGACTGGTACTCTCTTACAATGATAACCATAACATGGGATTTTGGAGCGCGGGTGTGTCCATGCTTAAATTCTGATTAATTTAAAACAATATATAGATGTCATTTTTTGACCAAATAGATAAAGAAAAAATACCTCGCCATGTAGCCGTCATAATGGACGGTAACGGACGATGGGCGAAACGCCGGAACCTTGACCGCGCTTTTGGTCATAAGGAAGGGATTGTCGCTGTGCGCAGAGCAATAGAAGCCGCCGCCAAAGCCGGGATTTCTTACATTACACTTTATACTTTTTCCACCGAGAACTGGAATAGACCGGCGGAAGAAGTCAAAGCGCTGATGGCTTTGATGATACAGGCCGTGGCGAATGAAACGCCCGACTTAGTAAAAAATAATATCCGCGTGAAAGTAATCGGAGATATAGCCCGGTTGCCGGAGGATACCCAAAAAGCATTGGACTCCTGTCTGAACGAAACATCCGTATGCACAGGAACGACAGTCGTTTTGGCGTTGAGTTATTCCGCTAAATGGGAATTAACCACCGCGATGAAAAATATAGCATCCGATATTAAAGCCGGGAAAATAAAGGAGGAAGATATAAGCGAAACTCTTATCCCTCAATATCTGGCGACACAGAATATGCCCGACCCCGATATACTGATACGTACAGGAGGCGAATTACGGATAAGCAATTTCTTGTTGTGGCAAATCGCTTATTCCGAACTGTTTTTCACGGATGAACTTTGGCCCGATTTTAACGAAGACTCATTGTATAAGGCGGTTTTAGATTTTCAAAACAGAGAACGCCGCTTTGGTAAAACAAGCGAGCAAATCTCGGAAAACGTATAATTATCGTAGAAACGATACAGACAGACAATAATATAATAGCTAATAATTCTAGACCATAATATGTTCAATAAAGGTTTACTTTTTCTAACATTCATTTTTTGTTTTGTTTCCATAGGAACGCAGGCTCAAGAAGTGGATAGCACCGAGATTAAAAATGTAAATAAAGCGCTCGAAGCTAACGTACAAGACTTACCTGTGATTTCATATAACACCAGCAAGAAATATGAAATAGCGGATCTGAAACTATCCGGACTGGTAAATTCGATGTATGAAGACTACACCCTTTTCGGTTTCGCGCAGTTGCAAGTGGGAGATATCATAGAAGTTCCCGGTCCCGAAATAACCAATGCCGTAAAACGTTTCTGGAAACAAGGTCTTTGGTCGGATATAAAAATATCCGCGACAAAGATAGAAGATAATAAGATATGGCTCGATATTAAACTGAAAGACCGCCCGCGCATCTCCGATATAATTTACACAGGAATGAAGAAATCGGAACGGCAGGACATCGCCGCTAAAGTGGGTATGGTGAAGAGTTTACAGTCAACGCCATCCCAAATGGACAAGGCTAAAACCATCATCAAAAAATATTTCGATGAAAAAGGATTTAACAAAGCGGAGATTTCATTAACCGAAACGCCCGACCTTTCTAAAGAAAACTATGTTATACTGAACATCGACGTGCTCAAGAAAAACAAGACAAAAGTAAACCGTATTACCTTCGAGGGTAATGACGAGGTGTCTGCCAAAACATTGGAAAAAGCGATGAAAAAAACCAGGCATAAAAGCGACTTTAGGTCTTGGTTGATAAACTTCATGCGTTCGACTAAGTATGTGCCGGAAAGCTACGAAGAAGATAAAGACAACTTAATAGCAAAATATAATGAATTAGGTTATCGCGACGCCGCTATCGTGTGGGATACCGTATATGCCGCCACTGCCGAGAACAAACCGGATAAAATGAACATCGATATAAAGGTTGAAGAAGGCAAAAAATTCTACTTTAAAGAAATAAAATGGGTCGGCAACACAATCTATCCCACAGACAAGTTGCAGATGCAATTAAACATGAAACCCGGCGATGTGTATAACCAGAAAAAATTAACGGAACGCCTTATTAGTGATGAAAATTCTTCCGTGTTGAACGTATTCTATCAAAACAACGGCTATCTTTTTTCCAGTTTAGACCCGGTAGAAGTGAATATAGAAAACGATTCCATCGACTTGGAAGTCCGCGTTACCGAAGGTCCTATGGCGACTATACGCAAAGTAACCATCTCGGGCAACGACCGCGTTTATGAGGATGTCGTGCGCCGCGAATTAAGAATCCGTCCGGGAGCGTTATACAGCCGTGAAGACATTATCCGTTCAATCCGCGAAGTATCCCAGATGGGACACTTCGACCCCGAACAATTAGGTAATCCCGATATAAATCCGGACTATGATTCCGGAACAGTGGATATAGGTCTGCCGCTGGTATCCAAAGCGAACGACCAGGTGGAGTTTTCCGCGGGATGGGGACAAACCGGCATTATCGGTAAGTTGAGTTTGAAATTTACGAACTTCTCGCTGAAAAACTTATTAAATCCAAGCACTTACAAAGGAATTATACCTCAGGGCGACGGTCAGACTTTAACCTTGAGCGCGCAAACGAACGCGAAATATTACCAATCCTATCAGATCTCATTCTTCGATCCTTGGTTTGGAGGGAAACGCCCTAATTCATTATCGGTAGGGGTGTACTACTCGCGCCAGACCGACATCAACAGCCGCTATTTAGGCAGTAACTACGGGTATGGAATGAGCGGATACGGATATGGATATGGAAACAGTTATGGCTATGGAAACAGCTATGGAGGAGACTACAGCTTTGCCGCCGACCCTAACAAGTCGATAGCGATGATTGGCGCGTCCATTGGTTATGGAAAACGGTTGACATGGCCTGACGACTCTTTCTTCGCGCAAGCGGAGCTTTCGTACCAGTTGTACAAAATGAAAGACTGGGCGTACTTTATAGTGAAAGATGGAGCTTGCAACAATTTAAGCCTCAACCTTTCTTTAAAAAGAAGCTCTATCGACAACCCTATCTACACGCGTCGGGGAACAGATCTCTCTTTGAGTTTGCAAATCACGCCTCCATTCTCCCTTTGGGACGGTAAGGACTATGCCTCAATGAAAACGATTGATAATTATTATGAATCGAGCGAAAAATTCAAATGGATTGAATACCACAAGTGGAAATTCAAAGCAAAAACATTTACGGCGTTAGCCGACGTGAAAAAGACCCCTGTGTTAATGACCCGCGCCGAATACGGTTTTGTAGGCTATTTCAACAAGAATAAAAAGTCTCCGTTCGAAACATTCTATATGGGAGGCGATGGTATGTCAGGATATTCAAGCACTTACGCGACAGAAACAATCGGGTTGCGCGGATACGAAAACGGTTCGTTGGGAACACAAGCCAGCGCCTATACACGCTTGGCGCTTGAATTGAGATACCCGTTGATACTTGAACCATCCTCCACTATTTATATCTTGGGATTTGTGGAAGCAGGTAACGCGTGGACAGATATAAACAAATTCAATCCGTTCGACCTGAAACGTTCCGCCGGTATCGGCGCGCGTATCATGTTACCGATGATCGGACTTATGGGTATCGACTGGGCTTATGGATTTGACCCTATCAACGGATCACGCGACAGAAGCGGCAGCCAGTTCCACTTTATAATAGGACAAGAATTTTAACATTATTTACACACAGGAAAATAAACGAATCGCATAATCGTGTGTCTAAGGGTTATATCACTCTAAAATTAATAGTTATGAAAAGAATATTTTTACTGGTTATTTTATTTATCGGCATCGCGGCTGGAAGTTCCGCCCAAAAGTTCGCGCTGATAGACATGGATTACATACTGAAGAATATCAGTAGCTACGAAACAGCTCAGGAACAACTGAATACCATGTCTAAAAAATGGCAGGGCGAAGTTGAGAAAGTGCAGCAAGATGTAAAAAACATGTACAAGTCGTATCAGTCCGACCTCGCGTTTTTGTCCGGCGCGCAAAAAACTCAACGCGAAAATGAAATTGTGGAAAAAGAAAAGAGCTTACAAGAATTGAACAGAAAGTATTTCGGACCCGAAGGCGAATTATTCAAGAGAAGAGAAGCCCTTGTAAAACCAATTCAAGATGAAATATATAGCGCGATAAAAGAAATATCGGAAGCTAAAGGATACCAGCTTGTGCTGGATAGGGCATCGGCGGAAAGCGTTATTTTCGCTTCTCCCAAAATTGATATTAGCAATGATGTTTTAGCAAAACTCGGATATTCAAAATAATTATATATATTTGTCGCTAAAATAAAAGATACACTAAATAATAAATTTAATTAACTGATAACTATGTTAAAAAAACTATTCCTTTTATTACTTGTAGTAACTCCATTGTCAATGGTTGCTCAAGATAAATTAGCGTATGTAAACGCTGATGATATTTTCGCTAAAATGCCGGAACTGAAAGAAGTCGAGGCTAAGTTAACTACAAAAGGCGAGGCTATTCAAAAGAATATAGCCGCTATAGAGAAAGAATACAATGACAAGGCTGAAGCATTTCGTACCGACACAACAAGTCTGAGCGAAGCTATTATCATTGACAGAGGCAAACAACTCGAAGATTTGAGAACCAGATATGAAACTTTTGTTCAATCAAGCCAACAAGAATTTGAAAAAGAACGTCAAACATTGCTTACTCCACTACAGGAAAAATTAAGAAACGCTATTAAAGCGGTAGGCGATGAAAACGGTTATACCTATATCTTCAACGCGGGCGCTTTATTACATGTAGGCAGCAACGCGGTGGACGCCGGTTCTAAAGTGAAAACAAAACTTGGAATCACTAATTAAGCGGATTCTTTCTAAAACGAAAAAAACCGGGTATTTTCATATATCCGGTTTTTTCGTTTTAGGACGTTTGGCGCGGGCTATCTCAAAAGCAAAGGCAGTCACGTTATTATTTTTCAAACACAGAGGACGCGGGGTATTACGCAGTTTGATTTCGCCCCCTCCTTTCAGCACAGGGACAGGGGTAGCTATTCACGGTCACAATATACCCTCTATCCCGGATAATTTATCGACCACGTAAGTCGGTCGGAAATCCTGTATCGGCTTATGCCCGGGATTATACCAGATCTGATCGATACCGCTGTTATACGCGCCGCCAATGTCGGTAAACAGGTTATCGCCTATCATGATAATACGGTCGCGATCCGCGCCGATCTTTTTTAACGCGAATGAGAATAAATCGGGATGCGGCTTATTCACACCGACCTCATCCGAAAGGATGATTTTATCAAAATACCCGGTCAATCCGGCGCTCTCTATCTTCACATGCTGCATTTCGGTAAAGCCATTGGAAAGAATATGCAGGCTATACCGGGATTTTAAATAGTCAAGAAGTTCTTTCGCGCCGGCTATCAGCGTTCCTTTTTTCATGACCCGTTTGATAAATTCGTCATTGATGGCCAAAGCCTGTTCATCGCTGATTTCCTCAACGGCATTTAGCGGGGCTATAAAACGTTCTCTATGCAACATGGCTTTCGTTATTTGCCCTCTTCCGTAGAGTTCCCACAACCGGCTCACATTGACATAATAAATTGTGTAGAAGTCGTCAAAAGAAGGAAAATAATTACTGAAATGATATTCATCATACAATTCAACAAGGGTCAAGCGCGTATTTTCAACCGTATCGATGAGCGTATCGTCAAGATCGAGGAGTATATCCGTATATTTCAAATCCATTATAATTTTTTTATTCAACGAGGGCAAAGATACAAAATGTGGATGATATGATATTTAATTGCTAACTTTGTAGCGATTTTTTGAAAAAATAGAATTTCAATATAGTATGGCAAAAGAACTTAAAGAGCTGACCCCAAGAAGTCAGGATTATAGTCAGTGGTACCTCGATTTGGTATTAAAAGCGGAATTAGCTGAAAATTCCGCGGTTCGCGGATGTATGGTCATCAAACCTTACGGATACGCGATATGGGAAAAAATGCAACGTCAGTTAGATGATATGTTTAAAGAAACAGGGCATGTGAACGCTTATTTTCCGCTTTTCATCCCCAAATCGTTCTTGAGCAAGGAAGCCGATCATGTTGAAGGCTTTGCGAAAGAATGCGCCGTGGTCACACACTATCGTTTAAAGAACGATCCGGACGGAAAAGGAGTAATCGTCGACCCCGAAGCAAAATTGGAGGAAGAACTGATTGTACGCCCTACGTCCGAAACAATCATTTGGAGTACATACCGTAATTGGATTCAATCATATAGAGATTTGCCTTTGCTTATAAACCAATGGGCAAATGTGGTGCGTTGGGAAATGCGTACACGCTTATTCTTGCGTACAGCCGAATTTTTATGGCAGGAAGGGCATACCGCGCACGCCACACGCGAGGAAGCGGAAGAAGAAACGGTGAGGATGCTGGACATATACGCGCGGTTCGCCGAAGAATATATGGCAATGCCTGTGATAAAAGGCGTAAAATCCGCGTCGGAACGTTTTGCCGGAGCTGTGGAAACATACACCATAGAAGCCATGATGCAGGATGGTAAAGCCTTGCAATCGGGAACGTCGCATTTCTTAGGGCAGAATTTCGCGAAAGCATTTGATGTGAAATTCGCCGATAAAGAAGGCAAAACAGATTACGTGTGGGCTACGTCGTGGGGTGTATCTACCCGGCTGATAGGCGCTCTGATTATGGCGCACTCGGATGATAACGGTCTTGTGTTGCCGCCAAAATTAGCTCCATTCCAAGTGGTTATTGTCCCTATTTATAAAGGTGATGAACAATTAGCGCTTATAAACGAAAAGGTAGCCGGCATCGTTAAATCATTGAAGGCGCTTGGC
>JAISKQ010000047.1 GCA_031260865.1 Prevotella sp. | reverse complement strand
ACTGTATTCCCTTTAGTAATCGTGTCTTTATTGCCCTGATTTATCACATGGATATAAACGCCTGTGTTCTCTTCTTTAAAGTATTCTTTATCTTTAAAAATTCCATCTTTGGGATATGTGTAAATTACTTTTATTCCGGCGGTATCAATAAACCGGTTAATCGCTTTTTCCTGCTTCTTCAATTTTTCCGTATATGTTTCACCGCTACTACAAGCTCCAAAAATGAAAGCAAATCCTATGAAAGCAAATATAACGCCTATAATTTTTCTCATCTACTATTATTTTTATTAGTAAAGTATATTTTTAATTCTTTCGCAATAAATCGCCAAATTCCGGCAATGCTTTTTCAAATATAGCGATAGCCTCTTCCACCGTACCATAAAATTCGCCTCCGGCGGCATTCAGATGCCCTCCTCCGTTGTAACACCGTTCAGCAAATTTATTGCTGGGAAAATCCCCCTGTGAACGAAACGAGATTTTTATAAAATCATTGTCTTCGCGGATAAAAACCGAGAATATTATTCCTTTTATATTCAGCGGCAGATTGGCAAAGCCTTCCGTATCGCCTTTCTGCACTTTGTATCTGCTTTGTTCCTCATTGGTCAGCCATATCAAAGCCGCGTTGTATCCGGGGTATATTTTCATCTTTTCGGATAATGTATATCCCAACATACGAAAGCGATCCTCTGTATAATTATGATATACATTGGAATAAATCCGGTCTTTATTTATACCTTTTTTCAACAATTCGCTTATGATATAATATATCTCGACATTATTGGAGTTATAGGTAAAAGCTCCGGTGTCGGTCATCATGCCGGTATATATCGCCGTGGCGCTATCGAGACTCATCACCTCCAAATCGCCCATACGGCATATCAGTCTGAAAACCAATTCGCTTGTCGAGGATATTTCGGGATGTGAAATCATTACATCACAAAATTCCGAAGGCTCGGGATGATGGTCGATCAACACTTTCTTTCCCTTTGCCGCTTCTATAAAAGGCGCTAAATGGTGAGTTCGTTTAGGTATATTAAAGTCGAGACAGAAAATCAATTCCGCGTCCGCGATTAATTTTTGAGCGTATTCAGGATGTCTTTCGTAATCAAGAATATCTTTTGCCCCCGGCATCCATTTCAGAAAATTAGGGAATGAGTTAGGAACAATAACAGTCACGTCATTACCCTGTTCATTCAGATAATGATACAATCCCAGCGAAGAACCTATGGCGTCGCCATCAGGCGAAACATGTGTGACAATCACTATTTTGTCATGTTGATCAAGCAGTTCCTCTACCGCCGTGATCTTCTGACCGGCTATTATTTTTGAAATCATTTACTTATAATCCTCTTAATATTACGCAGCTACAAAAATACTAAAAAATCAGACGAAAAGCACCACTTTGGCTTACATCATAACAAGGAATATTAAGATTTTGACATTCTTTAGATAATTTCAGCCGGGTATATACTGATAATGAAGCGTCTAATACAACATTTTTAACTGAAAAGAGTTGCGTTAAAGAATATAAAGAGTGATTATTTCCACCTGTTAGAATCAAATTATCCAGCATATATTTTTTATCCGTCTGCTTATTTCGCCAATTACCGGAAGATAAAATCAATATACTGGTGTGATGTAAATTCAAATATCGACAGCTATCATTCAATGAGTCGGAATCAAGTATATACTCCTTGTCATCTATATTCCATCCTATTTTTACGGATTGGCGATTGTTATACACAGTCAACGTATCGGGCTTCTTTTCTATATTGCCGTAAATATGGGTTCCCAACAGGAGCAGGACAGCAGACAGCCCGACGGTCAATGCTTTGGGCTTTTTGTAAATAAAGAAAATCAAAATGCCGATGATTGTAGCGAATAACAGGAATAAGTCGGGAAATGAAATTTTCGCATCCTTTATCAAAGCCGATGGAAGGCTTTCGAAGAAATGAATAAGCGAAGTCATCAGATACACTAATAGTTGCAAGACCTTTACCGGCAAGTAATAAAAGGATTGGCTTAAACCGGGTAATACGACGCTCAATAGCTTTGCCACGGGAATACCTCCCACGGCGTACATGATAAACGAAACTAGAGGAACAATGATCAAGTTGGCGATAAAGAAATAAACCGGGAACGTGCCAAAATAGTATAAACAAAGAGGAAAGGTCGCCAACTGCGCGACCAATGACAAGGTAAATAATTGCCATAGATTTCGGGCATACTTATTTCCTATCTTGAACATGGCGGATGCTTTCGGCTGTAAATACAGGATAGAAAGCGTCGACATAAAGCTTAATTGAAATCCGATGTCAAAGAATGAAAATGGATTTACTAGAAGCATAAAAAAGGCGGCGATGAATAGCGTGTGAATAGAAAAGCTCTTGCGGCCAAAGATTTCCGACACGCAAAACAGGCTTAACATGGCGCTTGCCCTGATTACCGATGGCGGCAAACCCGTTATGTAAGCGTATATCCAGAGCAATAGGATGATAAGGGCAGGCTTTAGCCAATAATGTTTTGCCCGCTTGCGGATAAAGCCCAGCAGCGAGGCGATCATCAGATAGATAATACCGACATGCAAACCGCTGACCGATAATACATGGACAGTGCCTGTCGTCCTGAACCCTTGCTTCAGATCATCGGTCAGGTCATTCTGATAACCCAATGTCAATGCCGACAGAATGCTGTATTCCGTGTCGTCAAAACCCAACGACCGATAAAAATCCATAATAGCCTGCCGATACCGCAAAGCTCTGAACTTCAGCGAAGAGGAAACTTTGTTTGTCGCCTGCCATGATGACGATTGCACATAAACAGATCCGGCAAAGCCTTGATTGTACATATAACGCACATAATCAAAATCGTCGGGGTTTCCCATATTTCGGAACGGCTGTATTTTCCCGTAAAACAGAAATTCGTCGCCCGGCAGCAAGGAGCTATTTGTCAACGAATCCCGTTGAAGATAGCAAACAACCTGCTTGTCTTCTATCGGAAGATATACCCTGTACGCTGTCGTCTTTGCTTTTTCTTGCGGTGTGTCGGTAACAATCCCTTTGTAAACCACCGCCTTATCGGGGAATATAAATTCGGAGAATTGCTGTCGAAGCGCGGTTGTGAAAATGCCGACACCCATCATCGCGCAAGCGGCTCCCGCTCCAAACAGCCAACGCCACGGGAATTGCTTTCGCGCGGGGATAAAATAAGAGAGGAGCATCACCGCGATTCCCACGCAGAAAGAAGCCATGCCCAAATATTGCACATTGAGGAAATACCGGAGCAGAATCCCAATCAGCAAAGGGATCAGCAGGAAAAGAAAAGGCGCTTTGGATAACGGGTTTCGCATCTCCAAAAGTATGAAAATAAAGTTTTAAATATCCTTTTTTTGAGATAGATTTTACTTCAATCCTTTCAACCTGTGGTTCATATATTTGTTTGGATCTTTCTTTAGCAAATCTATCCATTGTATGTACATTTCTTCCGGCATTTGTCGATACCCCGACTTGTACAATTGTATGTATGCCGATTCCATTTCTGAATACATCTCTTTTATAGATGAATCTGTGAAAAGGGCTTCCGCCTTTTTCAGATTTTTTTCTTTCATCAGTGAATGAATATAAAATTTTTGTGCTTCGGCTTTTGTCAAGAGGGCATTCGCGTTTGCCGGATGATATTGTAAAACCGTATTACAGCACTTTATTACAAATTCAGAATTTTCCTTGCCATTTTTGTGTTGATAGCCCTGCGCCAAATCTACAAGGCAATTGGCAACAGCTTGTTTGTTACTAAGGGTATCCATATACAGTCCATTACGTATCGCGTCAACTGTCACATAACCGGAAGCTATAATCCATGCGTCAATCGGGAATGTCGCGCTTGTCAGTTCGGTATTATACCAACCTGATTTTTCAGAAAACAGTTTGATATAGATATGATTAGGAGCAAAAGCGAGATGGCAAGGAATATTTAGCTCTTCTGCTAAAATTTTATACAAATAAGGTAGCGAGTGACAGTTCCCTTTGCCTGTTTCCAGCAGTTTGGAAACGAACATCTTTGTCCAATCCGATTGACCTAAAGGGTCTTCAAAATCGTATATTAATGGCTTATGCTCATAGATAAGCATTGAATCCACAGGAATTAAAATCGTATCTGTAAGGACTTTAAATATTGCAGCATGTTTTGTTATTATATCTTTATCTTCCCCTGTATAGGTTATTAATTCGGATTTGGAGAGACCATTTATTAAACGACAAAGAGTTTCGTATTCTTCATTTATTAACTGAGTATCTAACTTTCCGTCATAGTAAGCATATTCTGTAAATAGAACCGCATCCTTGAAATTAAGTTCTACTTTGCCTGAAAGCATATTTTCGATATGAGAATACGCTTGGTTGTAATATGTTTCCTGCGCATAAACAAGAAGGCTTGGAAAACTAATAATAAGGATAAATAGAGTTCGTTTAATCATATTTAAAACTATTCTTCGATTGTTGGCGGTACAAATTTTATATCTGATGGTATATCCGATGGTGGTGGAGCTTGCAATGTTGTTTTTATGAAATAGGTGTAAACACCCACACTATCTCTAATATCCCATACATTACCATAAGGTTCATTTTCTCCGTTATATGGGTCTCCTTTATAAGCTGTTGAAAAATAATCCTCTATCCCCGAATATATAAAAAAATCCACACCATCTATTTTAACGGCCACTGTTGGCTCCCTCTTTTTTCTCATTAACCCCAATGGATACTTACCACCATAAATGGTAATTTCTGTAATTGTTGATTCAAATTTATCATATTCCCAAGGGGTTATTCTTTGTATGTATAACTCATATATAGGGGCATCCTTTCCATTTTCTGTTAAGAAAGAATCTAATAAAACTTTGATATTATCTTGGGGTTCTAAATATATATATATATACTCTACTCTTCTCTGCTTATTTTTAAGGCAAGTAGTTAGAGTTAATAGCAATATAATCAACAGTAAATATGTAATTTTCATTCAATATATTTTTAGTTTTTATCAGGAGGTAAGTAAAGAATACTATCAGGAACTCCCAGCATATTTGGTAAATTATAGAATGGATGAATCCAATCTTCCTGATATATATTTACCACACCACAGCTATCTTTTATTATCCAAAAGTAACCTTCAGGTAATGGATCACTAAAGGTATCGTTAAAAGGGGATGTATCATTGGCATTTTTAAAATAATGCTCTAATCCTGAATATATATCAATCTTAACTCCTGATATTTCTGTCTGGCTTACCTTATTTTTATGATTTAATAATGATACTTTACCTGCATATAAAAATAGATGGTGTTCTTCTGGCGTTACTTTGTCAATATAAAGTTCATATATCAAACTTTTGTCATTCTTTACTTGTACAAAAGAGTCAAGAATAGTTTTAATATTTTCTCTTGGCTCCAATATACCATCATATACATCTTTTTTATTGTTACTATTACAAGATATAAGAAGTACTAGTAATATGAGAAATATATTTTTCATTTGTTTGGTATTTTATTAATCATATTCAGTCTGTTTTTACGAGTGAAACTTCTAAGTCCTCCAGACTTCATTACATTTGGTAAAGTCATATTTGAGACTCCTGTTATTGTCGTAGAATATGTATTATTCCATGAGGAAGGCTTGATAGAATTCGCAATAATATATGCAATACCTGGTGTTAAATCGTTCTTGTTTTCCATTTTAAATACATACATAGGTTTGTTTGGAATGGTATTAGATGCAAAGATTCTATCTGCATTACTTGGCATAGTGCCTCCTGGATGTGTATGTGCCATCGCTACTGTATTCATTTCTTTTCCCGTTACAGCATCTACCACATTTCCATTTTTTGCGCTATATTCATATTCTGTAAACTTCGCTTCATCCGGTTTATTATCCCAGCTCGGTAATACAAGAACACCATTGTCCGTAATAGCACTCATTTCTTCATTACCAGTCTTTTGGGTATTTGAAACCATCCTTGCATAAGCCCCACCTTCATTTGCATACATAATACTACCATCTGCTCTGAAAGTGGCAAAAGCATTTCCTTTGCTGTCATTGACTTGAGCAGTCGCGCCGACATAAGATTGTCCATTCTGCAATCGTCCAGCAGCATTCTTTTGCGTCAATTTAGGGTCGTATTGATAAGAACCGTCTTTATCCTCATACCAATCCATACCAGTTGGGTCTATCCGTTTTATAGGATTATTACCTACATATACATACGGCGACCACGAGTAATATTCTTCCGCCAGCGGGTCAACAGTCAAGAAGCGACTTGTAGTTTCCGCTCTGTAAGCAAGTTTAGTAGTATCTTCATCAAGAAATTTAACTACTTTATTAGTAAGTGTATTAATCAATACTGTACCTACTTGCATTATCTCTTCATTGTAGAATGTTTCCTTATATTTTCCTTTACTCAAAGTAAGCGGTTCTTTTGTTATCCCATGCTTCTTAAATATGTCCTCTTGTCCATGTATAGCAGAACAAACTAAAAGCAAAATACCTAAAAACGATGCAGCTTTTTTCATATATAGTAGGTTTAAGTTATTCAATTAATCGTAATGCATTCTTATATCTAATATCATGTTCACGCCTTTCTTTTTCCTCATTCACGGAATTAAGCCAACTTTCATATACTTCTTTCGGCATTTCAATGAACCCTATTTCATCCATCCGACGGTAAATATTATTCCGTTCTTCAAATAGTTTATAGGCATCAGGGTATTGAGTTTTTAATATATCTAAAGGTGGTCTGCCAATCTGGTCTGCAACATATTGTAATCGGATGCCATGATAATTAGATTTTATGGCTAAAGCTGTTATGTTTGTTGGGGCATAAACTAAAACAGAATCTATACATTGAATAACAAATTTATCATATCCGTATTTATGGATATATCCCGAAGCAAGGTCAGATAAACAATGTGCTATGACTTGTCTTTTTGTTTGCGACTCCAGATAAACGCCGTGCTTTATGGCTGCTGCCGTAATGAATCCCGAACCTATAATAAAGGCATCAGTTACCATTCTGCCCTGAGTCAATTCAAGGTTATGCCAATTGTTCTGCCGGTCTTTGAACTTAATATATGAATGATGAGGCGAAAAAGCTAGATTTGCTTCTGTACCGACTGCTTCACAAAGGATAAGATAAAGTAGAGGTAATGAATGGCATTGACCGGTATGTGATGTTAAGAGTTTAGTGACAAATAATTTTGAATGATCTTTTTCTCCTCGGAAATCATCGAAATCATATTGCATTGGGAATGAAGTAGAAAAGTGTTCATGCAAAGGAAATTTGAAATTCAGCGTATCGGACATAACACGAAATAACATAATATTCTTCGTGTCCGGGTTGTTCCAGTTATAACCATCTTGTTTTGCTTTTAGTCGGGCTATAGTAACCATCTGAGAAATATTCCTTTCATATATGGCTCGGTCTAGCATCCCTTCAAAGTAAGCATTTTCGACTGAAAACACAGCATCTTTTAGGTTAAGCGCCGTTTGTCCGTTAAGCATATTAAGCAATTTTTCTGCTGTTCGGTAATAATATTCCGTGCCTTGCGCACCCAACCATGAAGGTAAATCGTACTGTATGGTAGAAAAATCGGATAGTTCTTCTTTAAACATTCGCTGCATTTCGGCATTTCGGCGTTGAACTTCGAGCCGATCGCGTTCATACATATCTAATTGTTGCTGATTATTATTCAAATTTGGGAAAACAGGAATGTTGTTCGACGTAAAATTATTCTTATTGGAATTTCCTGTAATAATATTTGGTGAAATTGTGGCACGTTGCGGTATTTTTACCACCGGTATTTGCCCAAATGCACCAATAATATTGATGGTCAGGAGCAAGCACATCATTGATAAGCATTTACAGTGTCTCATGTATTTTAGATATTAAAGTAACTTCACTCTCAAACAAAGTTAAATATTCTTCACAAAAATCCAAGTATTAAAACGCCCTTTTATATTACAAGAATTTTGTACCCTATTTTACACCAAACTTTTCAACTTATGGATCATCTCCGCCGGATTGGCGTCTCCAAATATGGCGTTACCGGCGACAAGAACGTCCGCGCCGGCGTCAACCAAACGCTTTCCGGTCTCCAAATTGACGCCGCCGTCAACTTCAATAAGCGTACGCAGGTTTTTTTTCTCAATCATCTCTTTCAGACGAGAGACTTTGCCGAGCGTGTATTCGATAAACTTTTGACCTCCAAATCCCGGATTGACGGACATTAACAAAACCATATCCACATACTCCAGTATATCCTCCAACAGCCACACCGGGCTGTGCGGATTGAGGGTTACTCCGGCTTTCATTCCTGCCTCGCGGATGGCCGATACGGTACGGTTTAGATGGACGCAGGCTTCGTAATGAACATTCATCATATAGGCTCCGGCATCCTTTACCACAGGTATATATTGATCGGGATTGACAATCATCAGATGAACATCCAGCGGTTTTTTCGCTATTTTACCGATTTGCTTTATGATGGGAAAACCAAAAGAGATATTCGGGACAAACGAACCGTCCATCACATCGCAATGGAACCAATCGGCATCGCTGTTATTTACCATTTCTATGTCGGCTTGCAGATTCAGAAAATCGGCGGATAAAAGGGAAGGCGCTATTTTATGGGACATATCGTTGAATTATGAATTATAAGTTATGACTTAAGCGATGAGAATTACGCTGCTCATCTGAAACAAAGGTAGTAAAAGGGAATAAGACTTAGAAAAGAAAAAGGAACAAAAGCAAAATTTTGTTCCTTTATTTCTGCACCACGACAAAAGAATCAATTTACACAAAACTCATTCAATGGCTTTGTCAATGACCTCTCAACGTGGTACGCACGCGCGAATTGCCTTATAAAATTCAGCGTGTTAATGGAAGGTGCGACAACCTTCTCTTCTTTAAAGTTCCTGCACAATTTCTGAGTAACGTTTTTCTTCATAGGCGATTCCTTTCATCTATTTAATTCTATGTATGAAACGCCATTTCGGATATGTTATTGTTGACAAACTCTATTTTAACATTTTAACTCATCCTGTTTTTGTAATCTTCATAGTCGAACTCCCGATAGATTTCCAACTGGTCATACTTGTTCCACAAAGCAATCGCGGGATGCGATATTCCGTTAAACATGGTCGTTTTCACAATCGTGTAATGAATCATATCTTCAAATATAACGCGGTCGCCAACCGAAAGCGGCTCATCGAAAGACCACTCTCCCACAAAGTCGCCGCTCAAACAGCTATTGCCTCCCATACGATACGTCGGCAGCCCTTCCACAGGCTCGTGACGCGCGCCTCGTATGTGTGGCTTATAAGGCATTTCCAAACAATCGGGCATGTGACAGGCAAACGAAACGTCGAGGATGGCAGTCTTTACGCCTCTGTTTTCAACAATATCGACTACCGTGGAAACCAGTATTCCTGTTTGCCACGCGAAAGCGCTTCCCGGTTCCATAATAATTTCCAAATTCGGATATTTTGCTTTAAATGACTTCAATAAGCCTATCAGATGTTCCACATCATAATCTTTTCGGGTCATCAGATGCCCACCCCCCATATTGAACCATTTGACCTGAGGCAACAGATGCCCGAATTTCAGTTCTATCTGTTCGAGCGTCTTTTCCAAATCATACGAGGACGATTCGCAAAGGCTATGGAAGTGTAAACCCTCTACCCCTTCCGGCAACTTATCGCCAAGTAGATCGGCCGTGATGCCAAGCCTTGAACCCGGTGTGGCAGGATTATATAAATCGGTTTCCACAACCGAATATTCGGGATTGACGCGTAAACCGCATGACACTTTCTTCCTGCATCTTTGCGTTTCGGGGTAGAAACGATTGAACTGGGACAACGAATTGAATGTGATGTGGCTACTATATCTCATAAACACCGGAAAATTATCGTCGGTATATGCCGGCGAAAAGGTATGAGCCGGACTTCCCATTTCCTCATAGGCCAATTGTGCTTCAAAGACCGAGCTGGCTGTTGAATAAGGAACGTACTGGCGAATAATAGGGAACGCTTTCCACATCGCGAATGCCTTGAAAGCTAATATGATATTCACTCCGGCTCTGTCTTTCACCGACTTTATCAGCGACAAGTTCTTCCTGAGCAATTCTTCTTCCATCACAAAACATGGCGACGGTATTTTATTTATTTCTATCATTTTGGTTGACGTTAAATTTAGCTGTTAGCTGAATTACTGATGACTGAACGGCAAAGGTCGCTATTTTTATTTTCACTATTCCACTATTTTTCCTGAAAATATCTGGAAGTTCAAAACTTAAAATATTACTTTTTATTTCAAAGAACAATAAAACCAGACCCTATAAATAAATGCTTTCATTCACATTATTTACTACTTTTGCTATTCAATACTTATTATCGGCGCTAAAAGAAAATGAAAAGATATAATTTACCCTCTATACATCAGCAAATAGACACGGTCATCCTTGCCAACGGGGAGTTTCCCTCCCACCCTGTCGCCTTATCGATACTCAACAATAGTAAATGGCTCGTATGCTGCGACGGGGCGATAGATAACCTTGTGAAAACAAAGCGGATTCCCGACGCCATCGTTGGCGACTGCGACTCCCTTTCGGAAGAGAATAAGATCCGGTTCGCGGACATCATACATCGTATTCCCGAACAGGAAACGAACGACCTGACAAAGGCTGTTCTTTTTTGCCTTCAACACGGGCGGGAGAAAATAACGATACTGGGCGCTACCGGAAAACGCGAAGACCATACGATAGCCAATGTGGGTTTGCTATGCGAATATATGAAACGCACCGATGTGGAAATGATAACCGATTACGGAATATTTGTCGCCATAGATTCCGACTCGATATTTGAAAGCAGCCCCAAGCAACAAGTGTCGCTATTCTGCATAGACAGGAATGCGGTCACTTCCCATAATTTGGCTTACCCGATAGATACCCAGATATTTACCAATTGGTGGCAAGCTACGCTGAATGAATCGACAAGCGATGAGTTCAGGATAGATACTACCGGGCGTATGATTGTATATAGGGCTTTCTGAAAAGAAGCTCAAGCCCCCTCTATTGACGCCGCTTCGCTCTGTCGAACGTTGTTCCCCTAAACGGGGGAAGCGCTTACAGCCCCTTAGCCTTATATGCCATCGCGTAGAAACGGATCTGCTTAATCATGGAGACAAGTCCGTTGGAGCGTGTTGGGGAAAGATTTTCCTTTAAGCCTATTTTTTCGATAAAGTATAAATCCGTATTAATAATCTCATCAGGCGTGCGATTCGACAGCACCTTAATCAACAGGGCGATAATCCCTTTGACGATAACGGCGTCGCTCTCCGCGCTGAAAACGATCTTGCCGTCGACAAAGTCGGCTTGCAGCCACACACGGCTTTGGCAACCGACGATAAGGTTATCTTCCGTTTTGTATTTATCATCCAGTTTGCCAAGTGAATTACCCAATTCTATCAATAACGCGTAACGATCCATCCAATCGTCAAACATCGAAAACTCCTCTATAATCTCGTCTTGTACCTCGTTTATTGTAGTCATTATTTTTTTTTATTTTTCCTTATAAATAACCTCTAAAACTGTTTGTCCGACAGCCTTCAATGTTTCTTTACCGATATTTCTCATATCATCTTTTTGCGTATGCCACGAATGGAAAAATCCGTCATGCCCCGCTTCCATCCTGTAATCTAATATATCTATACTGGGAATACGGCGGATTTCATTTACCGGAACATGGTCGTCAGTCACGCCGCCGCCATTTTTACCTATAAAAAATTTACCATAACTCAATTGTCCGGCTGTACCCCATACCTTTTCCACGATATCAGCCGCATACTCCCTCGAAACATCTTCTTTATAAAAAGTCGCGCCTTCAGCTCCAACCATATCGAACAATATTCCAAACTTCGCCTTATAATTAGGAACATGCGGATTCTTAGCCCAATACTGGGAACCCAAGCACCATGTATTACCTTCTATCAGGGATTTTTCGGCAAAATCGGGCATCCCGTAATCTTCCGCGTCAAAGAAAATAATATCGACCCCTATTTCGGGTGCTTTATTTTGTAAGACACGACCTATCTCCATTAATAGACCAACGCCGCTGGCTCCATCATTCGCTCCAAGCAAAGGCTTTTTATGATTCGCCGGGTCGGCGTCCTGATCCGAATACGGACGGGAATCCCAGTGCGCGAAAAGCAACACTCGCTTTTTTTTATCCAACCCGTAAGAAGCGATTATATTGCGGGCATTCAGTTTTGTCCCGTCGTAAGCCGTAAGAACCATCTTTTGCTCCTGCACTTCCGCCCCGAAGCGTTTCATTTCAGCAACCAGATAATCGCCGCAAGCCACATGCTCTTTTGTGTTGGGCACGCGCGGACCGAAAGCGACCTGCCTGTCCACATAAGTATAAGCGCTATCCGCGTCGAAGTCGGGAGATACTTTTTGATAAGGTTCGGCGACAACCGCCTTTTTGGTTGTTTTTCCACAAGAACACGCTATCACAGAAAACGCCATGCTTGTAATAAATATATTTCTTAGTATCATTTTATCCTTGTTAAAGTTCAACGTACAATCCGCAAAGATATGGATTAGTTGTGAGTTATAAGTTAGTAGTTAAAAAAAATTTAGGCGACACTCCCTTCCTTTGGTGGAATCGGGGGAGGTGGAACAAAAAAATAGAGGCTGATCCATTTTAAGGTCAGCCTCTATCTGAAAAGATAACTATTTAGTTTTTATTTAGCCCCTTCTAATTTTCTCGCTTTCCGGCGTTGCTCTTTCTTCAAGATAGTCCAAGCTATCGGTGTGGCGACAAACACGGAGGAATATGTACCGATAACGATACCGATAAAGATAGCGAAAGTAAAACTACGGATTGTATCGCCTCCTAAAAGGAAAAGACAGAATACCACCAACATGGCGCTTAACGCCGTGTTCATTGTACGACCCAATGTCGAGTTCAACGCTTCGTTAATCGTTTCTGTTATATTCCGTTTCGGATAAGTATTCTTTATTTCACGGATACGGTCAAAGATTACCACCTTGTCGTTGATTGAATAACCAACCACCGTTAACACCGCCGCTATAAACGACTGGTCGATTTCCATCGAGAACGGCATTATCTTGTAAAGTAACGAGTACAAGAAAATAACCAATACCGCGTCATGAGCCACAGCCACGAATGTACCCGCCGAGAACGCCACATCCCGGAAACGGATAAGGACATAGATAGCCATACACACAACCGCTATTAATACGGCTATGGTGGCGGCGGTCTTCAAGTCGTCGGCGACGCTCGGTCCTACGCGTTGCGAACTTTGTATATAATTGTCAATCGTTGTGTCCGGAGCAAGATACTCTTTCAACGCGTTGGTCATTTTAGCTCTGATTTCTACTTCCACAGCGTCATTCGCGTCTTCCACTTTATAGTTGGTCGTGATACGCACCTGACTGGTAGTAGATGACTGGCTCGCAGAACCACTGGTCAACACAAGTACTGTGGAACCTTCAAATTCAGGGACTAATAATTTTTCTATCGCGTCGGCATCCACTTTTTTATCGAAACGAACCAAATAGTTACGTCCGCCGGTGAAGTCGATACCTCCATTCAGTCCGTTGATATACAATGAAGCTATACCCGCTACCAGCATTACGGAAGAGATCACGATAATCTTTTTGGTCATGCCCAAGAAGTTGATATGTGAATGAACAAATAATTTCTTGGATAAAGTGGTACAGAATGTAAGATTTTTGAATTTGCCTTTTTCAAACATATATTCGTAGAATATACGAGTAAGGAACACAGATGTAAGGAACGAAGCCACAATACCGATAATCAAAGTGGTAGCGAATCCCTGTATAGGACCTGTTCCGAAATAAGCAAGTATGATAGCTGTGATAACCTGCGACACGTGACCGTCGAAGATAGCGGAAAAAGCATGCTTGTAACCGTCTATCACCGCTGTTTTCACATTTTTACCGGCTCTTAATTCTTCTCTTGTACGCTCATATATCAACACGTTGGCGTCCACCGCGAGCGCGAGCGCTAATACAAGCCCCGTTATACCGGGCAATGTCATTACCGCGCCGAACGCCGCCAAAATACCTATCGTGAAGAATAGATTCACCAACAAAGCGGAGTTTGCTATCAAGCCCGGAATCAGACCATAAATAACGCATATATATATCATCAATAGCACCAGCGCCAAAACGAACGCGAAAAGACCCGCACGGATGGCTTCTTCGCCCAATGACGGACCGACGATGTCTTCCTGCACAATGTGTACGCCGGCTCTCATCTTACCCGACTTCAACACGTTCTCCAAGTCTTTGGCGTCGTCCACCGTGAAACGACCTGTGATTTGCGAACGACCGCCTTCAATCTTATTTTGCACATTCGGCGCGGAATATACGGAACCATCCAATACAATGGCGATACTTCTGCCTTGTTCAGCGCCTGTTATCGTAGCCCAACGTTGCGAACCCAGGGTATTCATCTGCATATCCACTTCCCATGCCGATCCGCGTTGAGATTGGTCAGCCTTGGCGGATATAACGACATCGCCTCCAAGAGCCGGTCCTTTTTTGATACCGTCGCCGCGAAGCGAATATAACGCGAACTGAGTTTCCTTTTGGTCTTCCGCTTTGAATCCCCAAGCAAATTTCAAGTCGTTAGGATATAAATCCTGATATTTATATAAGATAGCGTTTACAGCGGCTGTGTCGTTCTTATGAACAAACCCTACGATAGCTCCACCCGCGAAAGTAGAGAAGTAAGAACGGAACGGTTTTGTAAAGCCCAACTTCGTCGCGCCTTCCACGTTCAATGAATCGGGAGAAACCGCGGCGGTCAAAGAATCCGTAACGGCGGGAGCAGGCGTTGTTTCCGCGGTAGCGGAAGCGTTAACCGCCAAAGCATCCGCTGAACGCTGATCCAAGGCTCCGATGTAACTTTGTATTTCCTGTAAATTATATGTTTTCCAAAATTCAAGATTCGCGCTACCTTGCAATAATTTCTTCACACGTTCCGGTTCTTTTATACCCGGCAATTCGATCATGATACGTTCGGCGCGGTCTAACTTTTGAATATTAGGAGCGACCACCCCGAAACGGTCGATACGTGTACGAAGCACATTGAATGAGTTGTCGGCTATACTCTGAAGTTCCGCCCTTAAAACAGAAACTACTTTGTTGTCTTTGTCGGTAGGCGAAATCTGGTCTTTTAGTTTTGTGGTAAAAATAGGAGCCAATTTATCATTTCCGTTTTTCGCTTTGAACTTATCAACAAAGATAGTGATATAGTCCCGGTTGCTGCCTTTGCGGTTTTCGTCCGAAGCTTGGTTCAGAGCCGTGTTAAAAGCTTCGTTTTCTTGGTCGCCAAGAGAACGGAGCACCGCCGCCGCGTCTACTTCCACAATAACGCTCATACCGCCTTTCAGGTCAAGTCCCAGCCCGATTTCTTTTTCACGACAGTCCTTAAGGGTATATCCTAAGCTGTCGCTTCTGATTGGCCATACTCTTTCGGTAGACATTGAGTCCAAGTAAAAAGCGTATTGTTTGTTGTACAATTCATCATACAATAATTGATTGTCTTTCGCATGCTCCGTGGCGTATGCGGTCGCGTATTCTTCAGCCTTACTTTCATAGATTTTAGTATAAAAGGTAAAAGACAGATAAAACAAGCACACCAGTGTCAGGAGTGTAGCAAATGTGATTACAAAGCCTTTGTTTTGCATTTTGGATTTTACTTTTTGTTATTTTAATATGTTATTTCTATTTCGTTCAAAACTAATAAAATATGCACACGCCCCGACTTTTCCTTTATCAAAACAAGGTTAAATCAAGACATTATGCACGCTTTAAGGCGTGCAAATATAATCTTTTATTCTTTACAAATCATAATAATATATAAAGAAAATGAGCGGTTAACCGATGAGTCAATAGATTAACGCGCCATTGGCGCGAAGCGGCAAAACATTTTCGCTTTGTTTTGATTGGCACATCGACATATCAGCTAAGAAACTGTTTTGATTTTATTCTTGTTTTCTTATATCCGCTCTCTTTATTTTTCCGCTTATTGTTTTGGGCAATTCATCCACAAACTCAATGATACGCGGGTATTTATAAGGGGCGGTCACCTTTTTCACATGGTCTTGTATCTCATGTTTCAAATGCTCATCCGCTTTGCCTTTATAATCCTGCGCCAATACGACAGTCGCTTTTACCACCTGTCCCCGTATTTCGTCCGGAACGCCTGTGATAGCGCATTCCACAACGGCAGGGTGCGTCATTAGCGCGCTTTCAACTTCAAAAGGTCCTATGCGATAGCCCGAGCTTTTGATAACGTCGTCGCTACGCCCTACAAACCAATAATAGCCGTCTTCGTCGCGCCATGCCATATCTCCGGTATGATATACATTGTCATAATATACAGACTGTGTAAGCGCCTCGTCGCGAAAATATTCGATGAAAAGCCCCAAAGGCTTCCATCTATCCGTTTTGAAGACGACTTCGCCCACTTCCCCATCTTCGACAGAACGCCCGTCCAACGCTATCAGATCCATGTCGTAAGCAGGATTAGGCGCGCCCATCGAACCCGGTTTCGGTTCCATCCAAGGGAATGTGATTATCGTAGGGGTGGTTTCGGTTTGCCCGAAAGCTTCCATCATTTTAATGCCTGTTCCTTCATAGAAAGCTTCAAAAACGGAAGGATTCAACGCTTCGCCGGCGGTAGTGGCATACTTCAGCGAAGACAGGTCGTAATGTGATAAATCCTCGCGTATCATAAAACGATAGACCGTAGGCGGCGCGCAAAATGATGTGACTTTATATTTCTCAATAATGCGCAACATAGACTGAGGCGTGAACTTTTCGTGGTCGTAAACCATGACGGCCGCCCCTACAATCCATTGTCCGTAGAGTTTTCCCCACACGGCTTTAGCCCAACCCGTATCCGCCACCGTGAGGTGTAAGCTGTCTTCATTCAGGTTGTGCCAATACTTTGCCGTGACGATATGCCCCAGCGGATATACAAAATTATGGATTACCATCTTCGGTTCGCCGGTGGTTCCCGATGTAAAATACAGGATGGAAATATCTTCATTTGTGTTCACGTGGTCGGGTCTCACAAAAGGCTTCGCTTCTTTCAGTCCCTTATGGAAATCATCCCAACCCGCCGGAATTTCATCTCCGCACGCTATAAGATGCTTGACGGTAGGCGATTCGGACATGGCTTCATTCACGTGCTTGACGACAACCTCATCGTTCACGCTAATAATAGCTTTTATATCAGCGGCGTTGTTCCGGTAAATAATATCTTTCTTTGTCAACAAATGGGTGGCGGGGATGGCTATCGCGCCTATTTTATGCAAGCCGACAATGGCAAACCAAAACTCGTAGCGGCGTTTCATCACCAGCATCACCATATCACCTTTGCCAATACCCAGCGACTGAAAATAAGACGCCGCGCGGTCGCTCTGTTCTTTTATGTCCGCGAATGTGAAATCAATATGTTCCCCCTGGTCGTTTACCCAGCAAATCGCTCTTTTCAGCGGGTTTATTTTTGCCCATTCATCCACAATATCGTATCCGAAATTGAAATTTTCGGGTATCCGCACCTGATAATTATCCGCGAAATCTTTAGTAGATGTGAAATCAGTCCGTCTTACAAATCTTTCTAACATAGTTCTATCTTTTTATCCCAAGACTTCAAACAGTTTCTTGGTCTTTTTTAAACCTTTACATTTTGAAACTGTTATAAAACAACAGCTATAAATTTTACCCGTTTGCCGTCCAAGGCTTTCATGCCATGCGGTAAACCCGAATCGAAGTAGATACTGTCTCCTTCTTCCAAAACAAGGTCTTTCCCGTTTATCTGCAAGAGCATACGACCTTCCAAGATAAGGTTAAATTCTTGTCCGGCATGTCGGCTATGATGAATGTCGATATCATCATTTTTGGGTTCTACCGTAACTTCAAAGACATCCGCCTTTCGGTGGTTGAATCCGCCCGCCAAAGTCTGGTAGTTATAGTCGGCGACACGGTTAACCGCCAATCCTTTTCCTTTGCGGGTAAGGAAATAACTGCTCATTCGCGGTTCGTCGTCAAACATCAACACGGACACGTCTATGCCATACCTTGTCGCTATTCCTTTCAACAGGCTAATACCCATGTCCTTTTCACCGGATTCATACGTCATGTACTCCTCGGAAGGAATATCGCAGGATCTTGCAAATTCATCCAAGGTCATATCCAATGCCTCGCGAAGACCTTTCAACCGCTGACCTATTTGTTTTGTATCTTCATTCATAGTTATTATATATTTAATTAGTTACGAGTTACCACGCCCTTCGGACAGTTACAAGTCAACGCGCCAATGGTTTAACATGCCAATGGTGAGAAGCGACAAGGTATTTAATTTTAATGGCGCATCGGCAAATTATCCCGGCGGCTAATTGCCTACTGTTGACTGACAGTCGTCGCAACCAGTGTTTGCATGTTTTTTGGAATCGGGCTACGGAACTCCAATAATTCGCCGGTCACCGGATGTTTAATAACCAATACACCCGCGTGAAGCGCGATTCGCTTGATGGGATTGCCGGAGGCTCCGTATTTTTTATCTCCCGCCACAGGATGCCCTATTTGTTGCAACTGCACACGAATTTGGTTTTTACGTTTCGTTTCGGGCACAACGTTCAACAGCGAATACCTTCCCACCGATTTTATCGTCTTATAGTGTGTTATCGACATCAGCCCGCCGTTGTCGGTGAGCGACGACATCATCACAAAATTTTTGTTCTCGGTCAGCCACGAAGTCACCGTTCCTTCTTCCGGTTCGGGACGACCTTCCACAATCGCCGAATAAGAGTAATCCAAGACAAGTACATTCCAGTTTTTTTGGAAAACTTCCTGCAACTCCGAGTTCCGCGCAAAGACCATAAAACCTGATACCTCCCTGTCGAGCCGATGGAGCACAAAAACGCGCGCCTTCTTGTTTTTCTTCCTTACATACTCATTCAGGGCGTTATACACAGTCCGTGATTTTTCCCTGTCGGTGGATACGGATAAAAAGCCGGCTTCTTTATCTACTACAATTATATCATCGTCCTCAAAGATAATTTTCGCGCCTTTCAGCTTCTTTTCTTTACGAGACTGGTCGTACTTCATCACGGATACCTTATCGCCGGGCTTTAGTTCCATATCAAACTGAGTGGCCAGTTTCCCGTTCACTTTGATTTGCTTGTGGGCAAGGAGTGATTTTATAGCGTTACGGCTTTTGCGTATTTGCTTCTCAATCAGGAAGTCCAATAATAAGGCCGCCTGTGTCGCCTTGATTTCCTGAAGCGTCTTATCTTTAGAGGTCGTTCTCATTTAATTTTATGTATGAATAAGAAACAAAGGTAAGTGTTTTATGGTTTTAGAGGGTTTTAATTTATAATAATTAATAATTTAATTTCTGAAACTGTTTTGAATTTTACCAAATATATTATCGCACCTCTTTTTTTCGTCCATTTTTAGGCTCTTTTTATCCTCTTCCTGTTTTAATCCAGGTTGCCTTTCTCCATAACCATTCTAATGGTCCCCGACGATGAGAACGAAGCCACCAACGGCAAAAGAAGAACTGAACAAGAAACATTCCGATACCCATCAAGAAACAGACTGTAATACCGGTATGCCGGTAAAGTCCTAACCCCCAGTTGTAAAACAAGAATCCCCCAATCAAAGACTGCGACAGGTAGTTCGTCAAACTCATGCGTCCATAAGGCGCTAATCGCTGAAGAACACACCTAAACGTTGTCAGGTAATAGACAAGTATTACCCCGGTAAACAATATTCCCGTAAACGCGATATTTGAAAATGACTTAAGTAGAAGGGTAGAAGGCACAAGCAGCGCCTCCCTGCTTATAAAGTCGGGAAGCACAGGTATCAAACCATAAATAGGGAAAAAGGCTATGGTCACTATAATGAATACTTTAATCCAAAATTTTATATTTTTTTCTGAATAGAGAAACAGATTGCCACGCCCTATCAACATGCCTGTCATAAACAGTCCCGCGGTTTGAGTAATCCTTCCATGCAACAGCATCCAGCCCATATTCCCGATATTGCCCGTCCATATCGCGGTTTTGCACAGTTCGAGGAAAGAACCTTCTTTCTGAACTGTATTGACTATCTCCCAGTATGGAGCATCAAGCTCAGCGTTAATAACGTATTCGGGGTTGATGAGCGCATAAATTATTTGTCCCCATTCGATCGGTTGCAGTAAAAGGATAACCGCTATTATCGCGATCGCGCGGGTGGAAAGACGACAGACCGCGATCATCACATAACCGACCAACGCGTAGAGTACCAGTATTTCACCGGGGAATAAAGTCGAATTGACGCAAGCTATCAAGAAAAGTAATACTAACCGCCATGCAAACCGTCCACGAAAATCTTTTCCTTTTTCTTTTTGCGAGTTGTCTTGAATAAAAAAGCTGAATCCGAAAAGCATCGCGAAAATGCAGTAGGCTTTACCGGAAAAGGTAAAAAACACACTGTCCCAGATTACCCTATCCGTAAATATCAGAAAGCCGTGGGTTTCTTCCGGGTAGCTATTGAGGCTGAAGCGTTCGATAAAATGGATAAGGGTGATTCCCATTACAGCAAAACCGCGTAATACATCTGCTATTTCTATGCGATTATTATTGGTTAGTGTCGTAGATGAGCGCATGTTTTTTAGAATTTGAAATGTTAAGAGACTGTTTAAATTTTACCGAATTTATTTCTCATGAAAGTATTTATTGTTTTTCTTCGACATCCTTTTTTGAGCATCTTTTTGGCTCCGTCAATATTCAATTCACTTCTCCCTCTTGATTTAGCCCGCTAAATCATGCAAATCTATTATAAATCTTTTGGATTTCCTAACAAATACTATTCAATAAACAACGCAAATCAAGGATTAGTTTTATCGTTATTTTTTTCAGTCACAAGCTACTACGCCCTTCGTGCCGTCGCAAGTCACAAGCGGGGGCGTAATGAGTAAAGAGTTACAAGTTACGAGTTACGAGTTACGAGAATATGAAGAATGCGGCAAAGCGATGATGAGCGAAAACTGTTACTTTTGTCACCTTTTTTGAGTGTACAAGTGTACCAGTTTACAAGAGTTCTATTATGTTAGTAAACTTGAACTATAGAACTCTTGAACTTTAGTAAACTAAAGAACTACTTACTACTGTTGACTGAAAAACCTTACCTTTACGGGAAGATATTATCGTGTCGAATTATGCGGAAGATTATCCATATAGATATGGACGCCTTTTACGCGTCTATCGAGCAGCGGGATAACCCTGAATATCGGGGCAAGCCTTTGGCTGTGGGCTATGCCGGTCCGCGCGGTGTGGTGGCGACCGCCAGTTATGAGGCGCGTCGTTACGGGGTACATTCGGCTATGGCGTCCAAAACAGCGTCGCGCAAATGTCCGCATCTGATATTTGTTCCCGCTCGGTTCGACGTATATAAGTCCGTATCGCGTCAGATAATGGAGATCTTTCACGAATATACCGATTTGGTAGAACCGCTCTCCTTGGATGAAGCTTTCCTTGACGTGACGGAGAATTTCAAGGATATACCATCGGCGACGCGGATTGCGCAGGAGATAAAGCAGAAGATATTCGAGACCACGCATCTGACAGCTTCGGCAGGGGTTTCGTTCAATAAGTTCCTGGCAAAAATAGCATCCGACTACAATAAGCCCAACGGTTTGTTTGTAGTAAAGCCCAACGTAGCGGAACGGTTTGTGGAATCACTTGCTATCGAACGGTTTTTCGGCGTGGGAAAGGTAACGGCGAAGCTCATGCACCAGTTGGGAATAAAAACAGGATGGGACTTGAAACAACGTTCCGAAAACGAACTGGTCGCCAACTTTGGCAAAGTGGGGCGTATCTATTATCAGAATGCCCGGGCTATCGACGACCGACCCGTTGAACCCCGTCGTATAAGGAAGTCCGTAAGTTCGGAAACCACTTTCGACAGGGATATTGACGAGCTTGATATATTGGCTGTCGAACTTGACGCCGTCGCGCGCGACGCGTTTGAGCATATCGACAAGCAGAAGTTCAAGGGAAAGACGGTGACATTGAAGATAAAGTACGCCGACTTTAAGATTATCACCAGAAGCAGGACGTTTCCGGATGTCGTGGCGGATTACGATTCTTTTTACCAAGCCGGTTTTGAATTGCTGCGACATGTCGATCTGTCGTCCAAGGTCAGACTGATAGGATTGGGACTGAAAAATAATGAGGATGAAACAGGATGGTACGATGCTGTGCAATTACGCATCAATTTTGACGAAGATGAGTAAAAGGATAGC
>JAISKQ010000267.1 GCA_031260865.1 Prevotella sp. | reverse complement strand
TGTATCAATGTCCCTGTTGTTCCGGTACAAACCAAATGTTGTTCCGATAAAAAATCGGAATTGTAAAAACACCATTCTATCATGTCCGCTTTGCGGTGGTCGTGCGCCACTAAGGCTATTGTTAATTTTTTACTCATAATCATAATCATTTATGTAATGTCCACAAAGATACGGCTTTTATATCCTATTCCGATTAAGAAACGGTTAAACTTATAAAACGACAAAAGAGACACATAGCTGCGTCTCTTTTCTTTATATTCTATTTTATTCTTTTAATTCCTACCGCCTTTGCGCCATGCCTTACTATAATATCCTTCGGACAAAGAGCTTACAATGACTCCCTGTTTTATTGAAGCATGAATAAACTTACCATCCCCTATATATACGCCTACATGATTAATGTGCTTTTTCTTAAATGTAGAGAAGAAAACCATATCGCCGGGAAGAAGGTCGGCTTTATCTGTTATAGATTCTTTCACATTTTTGGCGATGGTAGTGCTAACCCTGTCCAACTGCTGACCATATACATTTTTATAGATTATATTTGTGAAACCCGAGCAATCAACCGCCGCCCGGCTCATCCCCCCCCTTCGATAACGAGTACCCAGCCAATCCGCAGCTTCGCGGTAAAGATCCAAATAATCAGGGTTTGTAATGGAAATACCTAATAAGGACGAAAGCTCTTGCATTTCTTTTTGCGCCAATACTCTTCCCTTTATGGCTTCCATAGACCGGGCTACATTAGACCCCGCATCCGCCAAAAAGATTTCCGAACTCGGAATATCATAATAATGTTCTTCGACTATCTTATCATATTTTGGCAACAATACCTTCTTTCCGGTATCAGTAGCCATCGCTACATTTTCCGATGCCTTAACTACCTTTACAGATTTCGAGGAATGAGCGACACTTGTCTTCGGCTTCTTTTTACCCGTTTTTGATTTCCGGGGTGTTATTGCCGATATTGGAGTGAAAGCGATTAAACACACCAATAGAAACGAAGTGATTCTGTATATTTGTTTGGATATAAACATATCGTTTTATTTTAGTTGAAATAAAAGTAAATAATTCAACCTGATAAAATATGAAGTCCTTGTGTTTTTTATAAAATTTTAAGTTCTGAAAACGAATATTCAAAAAGTAAAAGGCAATCTCGACCAATGGAATTGACTTATTTTAAACGTCCCCCTTTTTTCCAAGCACGTTCATAATAGCTCTCATCGAGCTTGCTTACGATCACCCCTTTGGATGTAGAAGCATGGATAAAATGACCTTCTTTCAAATAAATGCCCACATGATTGATACGGTTCTTATCTTCGGAGGTAGCAAAAAAGACCAAATCCCCCGTTTTGAGGTTTTGTTTCGATATATTGCTCATTTTCATTTTTGATAAATCGGCGGTTGAGCGCGGAATTGTTTTCCCATATACTTTCTGATACATCAGAAATGTAAAGCCTGAACAATCCAAACCTTTACGGGATAATCCTCCACTGCGGTACGGTACTCCCAGCCATAGAGACGCTTCCGCATATAAAGGCATGTTCCGGTCGTCATCTTTATCCATATTGCTCAATCCGACGCCTAACTTATTCGATAATTGAGCTACCTCCTTCGGATCATACAGCAATCCACCCTGCGGGCGTTGTGTCCCACAGGACAGAAGGAAGAACAGCAGTACTACTGATACAAAAATATGCCTAACCGAAAATTTCAACATATATCAGATATTAGTATTTTATCTGCTAAAGATAAAAAATAAAAAGGTCGAAAAAAAAATTTTCCGACCTTTTAGGCATTTATTGTCCTATAATAAAAAAATCAATTATCGTGATTACTTCTTTGCTCCGGCGAAAGTGATAGCTAATGTATTTACTACGGGCACATTTGTCACATTAATATTAAGAGCCAGTTTATTATCCTTTACCGTACCTGAAACCTTTACACCTGCGTCAACAAGATCTCCGAGTAAAGAAGGGACTTTCAATGTTGTAGATGTTTCTTTCAATGTATATGTATCTCCACTTTTAGACACGTCAATATTATCAACAATAATTGTTCCCACAGGAAAAACAACTGCCGGATCCATTGGATTCATTGGAATTGAAAGATCCTTCAATTCTACTTTTGCTTTATTTTCAGCAGTTCTTGTCAATGCTATATCCTTATCTATAGTAATAGGTGTTGCACTAAGACCAGGTATAGTTAAAGTACCTGCATAAGTCGCCGCGATTTCTTTTGCATAATCATCATCATCGTCACTGCCACATGCTGTGAAAGACAAACCTAATGTGAAAACAAACATCAATAAATAAATGAGTTTTTTGTTCATCGTGATTTTTTTTTTGTTAATAAGTTAATGTTATCTCTATTTTTCAGGTATATAAATTTTCATAGAACTATCCTGTTACATATATAAGATGCGATTGAACGATTATTTGCTGCATCCCTATATTCGAATAATCCCTTTTTATAATCTACGTAAAGATACATCACTTGAAAACCAATCCGTTAATTTATCTTTTAAATTAATTCACGGATAATTATATTTAACATATTTTTAACTTTTTAGATAATCATCGATATGCTGTGCCGTCTTACGCCCCGAAGCGATACAGGATACAACCAAAGACTGCCCGCTAACGCAGTCTCCCGCGCCAAACACCTTCGCCACATTAGTAGCGCGGTTGCCGTCCGTAGCCACATTATGACGGACATCATCGGTTTTTATATTCAACTCTTTCAACAAACCGTCCTGTATAGGATGCACAAAGCCAAGCGCCAAAAAGACAAGATCCACTTTATGAATCTCCGGGCTACCGACTTCTTTCATCAGGCGCTTGCCGTTCTCGTCTTGTGTCCAAGCCACTTCGACAAGTTCAACGGCTGTCAGTTTGCCGTCTTCGCCAATAAAGCGCTTGGTATTGAGCGACCAACGGCGTTCGCAACCTTCGAGATGCGACGAAGAAGTCTTTAATACCACAGGAAACGGCGTAGGCCATGTATTTCCTATGTTTTCCAGTTCGGGCGGCTTCGGTAAAATCTCTATCTGTAAAATATTTGCCGCACCCTGACGGTTGGCGGTCCCAATGCAATCCGAACCGGTATCGCCACCGCCGATAACCAGCACATTCTTATCTTTGGCATCTATAATCTCACCGGCGGAAAGAATTTCTTTCGCATTCAATTTATTTTGTATCGTAAGGTATTCCATCGCGTAATAAACACCTTTCAGGTCGCGCCCTTCGATGGGTAAATCACGCGGGACTTGAGAACCAATGGCAACGCATACCGCGTCGTAATCATTAATAATATCCTTACCCTTTACATCTTTGCCTATTTCCGTATTCACTACAAACTTAACGCCTTCCGCCTCCATCAGCTTCAGACGGCGGTCGATGATATTCTTATTCAACTTGAAATCGGGTATTCCAAAACGAAGCAACCCTCCGATATGCGAATTTTTCTCATAAACAGTTATCTCATGCCCTTTTTGGTTCAACTGATTGGCAACAGCCATACCCGACGGACCCGATCCAATGACCGCCACCTTTTTACCGGTGCGGTGAGCGGGTATCCTAGGCTGGATAAATCCTTCATTGTAGGCGTTTTCCAAAGCCGAAGCCTCATTTTCGCGAATAGTGACAGGCGCGCGATAGATCGACAGCACACACGACTTTTCGCATGGAGCCGGACAAATACGACCTGTAAATTCGGGAAAATCATTTGTTTGCATCAGCACTTGCGCAGCCAGCTTCCAGTTCCCTTTATAAATATAATCTTGCCACTCAGGCATCTTATTACCCAACGGACATCCCCAATGGCAAAAAGGGATACCGCAATCCATACAACGTGAAGCCTGTTCGCGCCTATCTTCGGTATTCAATGTTTGCTCTACTTCACCAAAGTCAAGGATGCGTTCCTGAGCCGGACGGTATCCCGCTACTTTTCTCTTTACTGTTAAAAACGCTTTTGGATTTCCCATTTTATTTTTAGTTACAAGTTACATTGCCCTTCGGGCAGTTACAAGTTACGAGTTATAAGCTTACCTATTCTTTCCCATTGGAGAAGCAGGAAGGGGCTTTAATAATCAAATTCAACTTGCGCTATTTTTTGTTTGATAGCTTCCAGCTTTTCATCTTGCAGTACCTTTTTATACTCAATTGGAGTTACTTTCATAAATCTCTCCACTTCGGTGT
>JAISKQ010000327.1 GCA_031260865.1 Prevotella sp. | reverse complement strand
TGCGATGCAGGCAAGGGATAGAGGATGATGGCACTCGTTTACAGTACGCTGAGCGTACTGCCTATATAGATAGGCTCTCTAACGAGAGCGGATTTGAAAGTAGTCGCAAGAGTTACAGTAAGTTAGTAAACTTGAACTATAGTAAACTATTTACTACAGCTGACTGAAAAGTGTTACTTTTGTCACCTTTTTTGAGTTTACAAGTGTACTAGTTTACAAGAGTTCTAGCAAGCTCGTAAACTTGAAATCTAGTACACTTAAAAACTGTTACTTTTGTTACTTTTTTATAGTGCACCTATCCCACCTCCCCAAGAAGAGGCTTAAGGTCGCGCGGTCGAACCGGTCACTGTTAACCGGAGTTTTTCGGGGTGAGCCATTTTTTAGGCTCTTTCATCTATAAAACGTATCTTTGCACCACCATACTTTTATATATTAAATAATGATTACAGCTTTTAAAGAATACCTCAATAAAAATAACTATCTAAAATTCAATCTGAAAGCTGTCTTGTTCGACATGGACGGCGTATTATACGACTCCATGAAGTGGCATGCAAAGTCGTGGAAAGAAACCATGGATGAATTTCATATTCCAAGCATCCCCGAAGAGTTTTATCAATATGAAGGAATGGTGGGAAGCCACACGATAAATCTATTGATGAACCGCGAGAAAGGCAGAAACGCTTCAAGAGAAGAGATTGAAAGCATATACAAACGCAAGACCGAATTATTCTCGGAATGCAATGACGGCAGCCTTATACCGTATGCCTATGATTTTGTCAAGAAAGTGCACGATGAGGGCTTGACTTGCGTAATTGTCACAGGGTCGGGACAACCTACACTTATTAATAAGGTGGAAAATAACTTTCCCGGACTATTCAAGAAGGAGTTGATGGTCACAGCTTTTGATGTGAAACACGGAAAACCTCATCCCGAACCCTACCTGATGGGTTTGACTAAAGCCGGACATTTGAAACCGAACGAAGCCATCGTTGTAGAGAATGCGCCGAGAGGGGTAGAGGCAGCTGTTGCCGCCGGTATTTTTACTATTGCCATCAATACGGGACCAATGCCGGATGATGTGTTATGGAAATCAGGGGCGAACATTGTGCTACCTTCCATGAAAGCGCTATATGACGAATGGAATGAATTAAGCGGAATGATAGAGCAATGATAAAGCAAAAGGCTGCTCAAATAGTTGAACAGCCTCTTATCTATAGAGAGATAATTTGTATTATCCGTTGATTTTAGCCATACTTGCGATAAGGTCAAGTACTTTGTTGGAATAACCCCATTCGTTGTCATACCAAGATACAACTTTCACGAAAGTGTCGGTTAAAGCGATACCGGCTTTAGCATCGAAGATAGAAGTACGAGCGTCACCGATAAAGTCGGAAGAAACTACCGCGTCTTCAGTATATCCGAGGATACCTTTCAATTCACCTTCCGAAGCGGCTTTCATAACAGCGCAGATTTCGTCATATTTAGCCGGTTTAGCCAAATTAACGGTCAAGTCAACTACCGATACGTCCAAAGTAGGAACACGCATTGACATACCTGTCAGTTTACCGTTCAATTCAGGGATAACTTTACCTACGGCTTTAGCAGCGCCTGTAGAAGAAGGGATGATATTACCTGAAGCAGCGCGTCCGCCTCTCCAGTCTTTAGCTGAAGGACCGTCAACTGTTTTTTGAGTTGCGGTTGTAGAGTGTACTGTTGTCATCAAACCGTCAGTGATACCGAATTTGTCATTCAATACTTTTGCGATAGGAGCCAAACAGTTAGTAGTACAAGACGCGTTAGAAACGAATTGAGTTCCTTTTACATATTTGTTATCATTCACACCGCAAACGAACATAGGGGTATCGTCTTTTGATGGAGCTGACATAACTACATATTTAGCGCCGGCGTCAATGTGTCCTTGAGCTTTATCCTTGGAAAGGAACAAACCGGTAGATTCCACTACATATTCAGCGTCCACTTCGTTCCATTTCAAATCGGCAGGGTTCTTTTCAGCAGTTACACGGATAGCATTTCCGTTTACAACCAATTTGCCGTCTTTAATTTCAACAGTACCTTTGAATTGTCCATGGATAGAGTCATACTTAAGCATATACGCCATATATTCAACGTCGATAAGATCGTTGATTCCAACAACTTGAATATCATTTCTGCTTTGTGCAGCACGGAATACAAGACGACCGATACGTCCAAATCCATTAATACCTACTTTAATCATTTGTTTTAATTTTTATAGTTAAAAAATCATTATATCCTAATCAAATGCTTTAGAAAAAGATGTATATTTTATGTTGTAAAACATGTTTTCCTTAAAAGACGCACAAAGGTAACAAAAATATTTCTTTTTTAGTTTATCCTTTACTTATTTTAATGCAGAAATAATAGCTTTTTATTATGATTATCAATTTTTTGGCTGTTTTGTAAGGTAGAGTTGACGATTCGCTATTTTTAGTTAAATGGGAAGATGTACAATTATCTTTTTCGGAAAACGGCAACCACTTCTTTTGCGATTTCAGTTTCTTACAACCATCCATTATCTCGATACCACTTCACAGACTCTTCCAAACCTTTTTTTAGATTATATTTCGGCATGAAATTCAAGTCTTTAATTAACGGGCTAATATCGCATTCCCAATTGCGCTGTTTCATTATTTTGTATTTGTCCCTGTTCAGCGTTGAAGGTTTCTTTGTCAATTTAGATGCCTTTTCGGCGATGATTGAAATCCCCTTTAATATCCATAGAGGAACTTTTATGCTGAGAACATGTTCTTTGTCGATAACTTCCTTGACTAACCGCGTATATTCTTTATCCGTGTAAACATCTCCATCGGCAACAAAATAAGCTTCATTCTCTATCTTGCTTTCCAATCCTAAAAACGCGGCGTCAACGAGGTCTTTCACATA
>JAISKQ010000130.1 GCA_031260865.1 Prevotella sp. | reverse complement strand
ACAGGACCTTCTTCCTCCTCTGATTCTTCCGGCGCGGGAACTTCCACATCATAGATTACCGTGTGATGCGTAGTACTGCGCTTCACTCCGGAGGCATCATACGAATTTGTAGTGCTGTGGCCTGCCATAAACTGAATTGTTTCCGGCAAATTTAGTAAATTATATGAAATACTTGCTATCCCCCGGTTCAAATCTTTCGTCATGGCCCCGTTTTTGTTGTAGGCATATTCATTGTTTGTAACTCCGTAGGGTTTGACAAATCCGCTCAATACCGAATTGTATGCGTCTGTGGCGTGATTTAATTGATTGCCGGTATAGGATAATGTTAGATCATCAAGTAGTTTATGAACGAAACTGCCATTACTGCCATAGCCAATCGTATTTCGTTTCAAATTAAGAATGTTACCCTGCTTGTCATAAGTATATTCTTCGTTGAAAAAGTTTTTGACCGTTCCGCTTTCCATGTAAGTGGCGGCTTTTAATCGATTCAATCCGTCGTATTGATATTTGTATCCGCTGTGAGCGGGATAATAATAAGAACCATCCTCTTCTTCCGGCTCTTCTTCCAGCCAATTGTCTATTTCCAGGGCGGCAATATTTCCATTGTACAAAGGCGTACTGCCGCCATAGCCGTCTTCGTAATGCAGTCGTTCCCCCGTTCAGACGAGGTTCTATCTCGTCTGGTCTATCCTAACAGGTTTTACCTGTGTCAATTTTAACAGGCCGGAGCCTGTTGAGATAAAACAAACGAGGTAGAACCTTGTCCGAACGGGGGCATCCTTGAAAATGCGTGAGGTTCAATTATTCTTTGTTACGGATAGTCGTTCTATGCTGATTGAACTTCAAAAATTATTCGAGAGATATTTAGAACCGGTTAGACCCAATCGTAAATATCCTCGAATAAAAAAGAGAAGTCCTAATGGCAAATATCATACGTTAACTAATTATAAACGTGCAATATGATCCTTAAATTGACGACATTGGACTGTAGCCTTCGCCGAACCCAAATCATTCATTATTTGCACGTTACGCCAAACTGGGCCTATGCCGAACTGTTAAGCAAAATTGAACATACACTACGGCAAACGGGTGTAAGAAGTCGGAACGGGAAATAATCCCGTTCCTCCTACTCGATTACAGTTTCGAGACCCTCGAAATGTAAACTTGCAAGAATTTATTTACAAACAGGAATTACAATCTTATAATAATTGTATTTGTTACGCTTGAAATTTATGACAGATGGACCATCTAAACCTGTATAAACTTGATTGTAATAATCCCCTCGTATTAAATATAATAGAAAATACTCCGGTTGCTTCTTATACGTATAGCAACGACTAATACCTTTTTTCTTTTCTTTCATCCAAGTTAAATTATCTTTGCTTTCCATTTCCCAACAATAGTGTCTGCTGTGTAAGATCAATTGATCAAACATTTTTGTTGGTATTCCTCCCATTGGCAAATTATCCGACACAAAAAATACATCCGGTCTATACAATAGAAAATCTTCTTTACCATTATATAATGCATACACACTTTTACTCATCACAAATTCATTCTCATTCTTGGAGAAAACAAAAATAGGATTATCTATATAAATAGTATCTACGAAGTAGAAATTTTTATATCCTTCTTTATTCTTATATTTCGGTATATTTGAAATCAATACCCCTCTATCTGATGTACAAGATACTGCAAAAAACAGTATAGAAGCATAAAATAAATGATTTTTCATTTTCTCACTTTTCCTTTTTTGTTGATTGATGGATATAAATTTTCAGTAGAGAAAGAAGATTTTAAATACATCACTGTACCTTTTCCTGCCGGATTACCATTTTCTGAATTCTGTTTTTCTTTCAATGGATAAGTTATCATATCTTTGACATCTCCTGTTCTTACATTTTGAGACCGATGACTATCCGTTGAGGAAGGAGTCATAAGCCCTGAAGAACTATGAACTAAGCCAAGACTATGTCCAACTTCGTGAGCACCTGTATCCGCTGTGCTTTGGGTATTTTTTACCATGATAAAATTTCCATTTTGAGTTGTCCCATTTTTGTTTGCGTCTTTTAATTCTTTTGAAGTAACGACTTGATACGCATTTCCTCCACCACTTTTATCCTCCTGTTGAGCAGAATATAATGCACCTGTAATCTCCTTTGTACTCATTGATGCATCCGTTTCAACTTCAACTACAGATAATGAAAAATCTACCGTAAAATCGCCATATGAAAAATCGCCACTTTGGTTATTCCAATAATCAACAGCTTGCTGTGCTGAGGCTAAATCTTGGGTAGAAGAGTAATATGTACCAGATATAGTTATTCGGTTATTTTCCATATCTATTGTTAAAATATAATCTTTTCCATCCGGATCTATATTATTTACTGGATTATTACCGTACTGAACATACGGGCTGGTACTATAATAATTTTCAGCATGCGGATCCATTGTCGGCGTTCTTGGAATAACCGCATCAAACGGTCTGGCGCCTTGTGCATACCATTGCAGCCCGTGCATCTCGTCCAATTCCTTGCCTCCGAATTTATACGGCTGGATTTCTTGCCCGGTTGACGAGGCTTCATTGACCATGCCGGAAGGATAATAGTTGGTAACTTGTCCCGAAGCGTACCGCGTATTGCCTAAATGATCCCTTAAGTAATAGCGATATGCGTAATTATTTCCGTGCTTAGTCACATAGCCTTCCGGATTCAGGATGTATTTCAGATCATTGCCTTCATAAATAATATTCCCGCA
>JAISKQ010000266.1 GCA_031260865.1 Prevotella sp. | reverse complement strand
TGTATCAATGTCCCTGTTGTTCCGGTACAAACCAAATGTTGTTCCGATAAAAAATCGGAATTGTAAAAACACCATTCTATCATGTCCGCTTTGCGGTGGTCGTGCGCCACTAAGGCTATAGTTAATTTTTTACTCATAATCATTATTTTATTTGATATTCACAAAGATACGGCTTTTATATCCTATTCCGATTAAGAAACGGTTAAACTTACAAAACAAAAAAAGAGACACCTAACAGCGTCTCTTTTCTTTATATTCTATTTTATTCTTTTAATTCCTGCCGCCTTTGCGCCATGCCTTACTATAATATCCTTCGGACAAAGAGCTTACGATAACTCCCTGTTTTATTGAGGCATGAATAAATTTACCATTCCCGATATATACGCCGACATGATTAATGTGCTTTTTCTTAAATGTGGAGAAGAAAACCATATCGCCGGGGCGAAGGTCGTCTTTATCTGTTATGGATTCTTTTACATTTTTGGCTATGGTTGTGCTAACCCTGTCCAACTGCTGACCAAATACATTTTTATAGATTATATTTGTGAAACCCGAACAATCAACCGCCGTGCGGCTCATTCCTCCTCTTCGGTAACGAGTACCCAGCCAATCCGCGGCTTCGCGGTAAAGATTCAAGTGATCGGTATCTGTAATGGAAACGCCTAATACGGACGAAAGCTCTTGCATTTCTTTTTGCAGCAACACTCTTTGCTTTATGGCTTCCATAGACCAGGCTACGTTAGACCCCGCGTCTGCCAGCAGAATATTCGAGTCGGAAATATCAGTCTTATTGTTTCCGCTTATATTATCAAATTTAGGGAATAATATATCTCTTTCCGAGTCAGCTACTAATGCTATATTTCCTGAAGACGGAGATATTTTTACCGATTTTCGGGTTTGCGAAACGCTTGTTTTCGCGCTCTTTCTACTTGTCCTCTTTTTCTTAGGAGTTGTCGCCGATATTGACGTGAAAAGCATAAAACACACCAATAAAAATGAAGCTATTCTGTGTATTTGTTTGGATATAGACATGCAATCTTATTTTTTATTTGGATAAAAGTAAGTAATTCAGTCTAATAAAAAATGAAGTTCTTCTATTTTTTATAAAATTTTAAGTTCTGGAAACGAATGTTTTAAAAGCAAAGGGCAAACTCGACCAATGAAAGACTTATTTTAAACGTCCCCCTCTTTTCCATGTATGATCATAATATCCATCCATTAGGCTGCTTACTATCACGCCTTTGGATGTGGAAGCATGGATAAAGCGTCCCTCTTTCAAATAAATTCCCACATGACTGATCCGGTTCTTATCGGCGGAGGTGGCGAAAAAGACCAAATCACCTGTTTTGAGATCCTGTTTCGATATTTTGTTCATTTTCATTTTTGACAAATCGGCGGTGGTGCGCGGAATTTTTTTTCCATATACTCTCTGATATATCAGAAATGTAAGGCCAGAACAATCCAAGCCTTTACGGGATAATCCGCCATAGCGGTACGGTACGCCCAGCCATAGGGACGCTTCCGCGTAGAGTGGCATGTTCTTGTCGTCGTCTTTATCCATATTGCTCAATCCGACGCCTAACTTATCCGATAATTGGGCTACCTCTATCGGGTCATACAGCAATCCACCCTGCTGGCGTTGTGTTCCACAGGAAAAAAGGAAGATGAATAGAATGACAAAAACAAAAATATGCTTAACCGAAAATCGCGACATATATAAACGTTTTATCTGATAAAGATAAAAAATTAAAAAGGTCGGAAGAAATTTTGCCGACCTTTTAGGTATTTACTGTCCTATAATAAAAAGATTAATTGTCTATATTTATTATTTTGTTCCGGAGAAAGTGATAACTAAATCAGGAATAGGAAGGACTGTAATATCTTTCACGTAAATTATTAAGTCTAATTTACCGGCTTTAACAGTCCCCGATACGGTTACAGTTGCCCCAACTTCAACTTCTCCAAGTTTGATCTTAATGGTTTCAGTGGTGCTTGTCAAAGCATAAGTATCTCCACTTTTTGTTACAGGAACATTTTTAACCGCGATATTTTTAACTGAACCAAGGCCTTGTAAAACTATTTCATTCAAAGCCAAATTAACTTTGTTTTCGCTTGCTCTTGCCAACACAATACTATTAGCGTCCCCGTCCGCGGAGGTCATTCCCGGTATTATTATTTTCCCGTTATAAGTCGCGGCGATTTCTTTTGCATAATCATCATCATCGTCACTGCCACATGCTGTGAAAGACAAACCTAATGTGAAAACAAACATCAATAAATAAATAAGTTTTTTGTTCATAGTGATTTTTTTTGTTAATAAGTTAATGTTATCTTTATTTTTCAGGGTTATAAATTTTCATAAAACGATCCTGTTACATATATAAGATGCGATTGACCGATTATTTGCTGCATCCCCATATTCCGAATAATACCTTTTTATTGGAGTGGTAAAGATACATCACTTGAAAATCAATCTTTTAATTTATCTTTTAAATTAAAGCGCGGATGATAATATTTAACATTATTTTAACCTTTCAGGTAGTCATCAATATGCCGCGCCGTCTTTCGCCCCGAAGCAATACCGGACACAACCAAAGACTGCCCGCTGACGCAGTCGCCCGCGGCGAACACCTTCGCCACATTGGTGGCGCGGTTGCCGTCCGTAGCCACGTTATGACGGACGTCATCGGTTTTTATATCCAACTCTTTCAGTAAACCGTCCTGTACAGGATGCGTAAAACCAAGCGCCAGAAAGACAAGATCCACTTTATGAACCTCCGGTTTACCTGCTTCTTTCATTTGGAACTTGCCGTTCTCGTCTGGTGTCCAAGCCACTTCGACAAGTTCAACGGCTGTCAGTTTGCCCTCTTCGCCAATAAACCGTTTGGTATTGAGCGACCAACGGCGTTCGCAGCCTTCGAGATGCGAAGAAGATGTCTTTAATACCACAGGAAACGGCGCAGGCCATGGGTTTTCTATATTTTCCGGTTCGGGCGGCTTCGGTAAAATCTCTATCTGCAAAACATTTGCCGCGCCTTGACGGTTGGCTGTCCCAATGCAATCCGAACCGGTATCGCCGCCGCCGATAACCAGCACATTCTTATTTTTGGCGTCTATAATCTTATCGGCGGAAAGCGGTTCTTTCGCGTTCAGTTTATTTTGCATCGTAAGGTATTCCATCGCGTAATAAACGCCTTTCAGGTCGCGTCCTTCGACGGGTAAATCACGCGGAACTTGAGAACCAATGGCAACGCACACCGCGTCGTAATCATTAATAATATCCTTCCCTTTTACATCTTTGCCTATTTCTGTGTTCACCACAAATTTAACGCCTTCCGCCTCCATCAGTCTCAAGCGGCGGTCGATGATATTCTTATTCAACTTGAAATCGGGTATTCCAAAACGAAGCAATCCCCCGATATGCGAATTTTTTTCATAAACAGTTACCTCATGCCCTTTTTGGTTCAGCTGGTTGGCGACAGCCATACCCGATGGCCCCGAACCAATGACCGCCACCTTTTTGCCGGTGCGGTGAGCGGGTATTCGGGGCTGGATAAATCCTTCATTGTAGGCATTTTCCAAAGCCGAAGCCTCATTTCCGCGAATAGTGACAGGCGATCGATGAATCGATAACACACACGACTTTTCGCATGGAGCCGGACAAATACGACCTGTAAATTCGGGAAAATCATTTGTTTGCATCAGCACTTGCGCGGCAAGCTTCCAGTTCCCTTTATAAATATAATCTTGCCACTCCGGCATTTTATTTCCCAACGGACATGCCCAATGGCAAAAAGGAATACCGCAATCCATACAACGTGAAGCCTGTTCGCGCCTATCTTCGGTATTCAATGTTTGCTCTACTTCACCAAAGTCGAGAACGCGTACCTGAACCGGACGGTATCCCGCTACTTTTCTCTTTACTGTTAAAAATGCTTTTGGATTCCCCATTTTCTTTTTAGTTACAAGTTACATCGCCCTTCGCGCCGTTGCGAGTTATAAGCCTACCTGTTCCTTCCCATCGGAGAAGCAGGAAGGAGCTTTAATAATCAAATTCAACTTGCGCTATTTTTTGTTTGATAGCTTCCAGCTTTTCATCTTGCAGTACCTTTTTATACTCAATTGGAGTTACTTTCATAAATCTCTCCACTTCGGTGT
>JAISKQ010000263.1 GCA_031260865.1 Prevotella sp. | reverse complement strand
TCATTGCGAGGGCTTGCCCGAAGCAATCCAAACAGTTGATATGGATTGCTTCGTCGTTCCTCCTCGCAATGACGAAGACGAAATTATTTGACTTAGGTATTATAACCGACATTCATTATTAATAATTAATAATTCTCGTTGCTTTGCGCTATTCTTAATCCTTAAAAAGCTTTGAGGCTTAAATCGATATTCGGCGCGGAATATATAATGGCGCCGGAAGAGATGAAATCCACGCCGGTTTCCGCTATTTCACGCGCCATATCTTCTGTTATTCCGCCCGACGCTTCTACTTTCACTGTGCCGTTAATCAATTTCACGGCGGTAGCCATTTCGTATAACGACATATTATCGAGCATAATTATATCCGCGGCTTTTGTGGCTAAGGCTTCTTTTACTTCATCCAGATTACGGGTCTCTACTTCGATTTGTAAATTCAAACCTTTTTCCTTCAGGTATTTCACCGTAGCTTCCACAGCTTTGGTTATTCCTCCCGCGTAATCGTTATGGTTATCTTTCAGCATAACCATATCAAATAGTCCGAAGCGATGATTTTTTCCTCCACCGATATGTACAGCCCATTTTTCGCACATGCGGAACATCGGGGCGGTTTTGCGCGTATCCAAAATCCGGGTTTTGGTATCGGCTAATAATTCCACCATCCGGCGCGTATAGGTAGCTATACCGCTCATGCGTTGCATACAGTTCAGTATCAGTCGTTCCATTGTTAATATCGAACGAGCCGAGCCTGATACGACAAAGGCAATATCGCCTGCCTTTACCTGTTCGCCATCGTGCTTTAATACTTCTATATCAAGACTCTTGTCATAGTAATGAAAGATTTCCTTCGCCAAATCCACTCCGGCGAGAATACAATCATGCTTAACGATAAGTCTGGCTCTTCGGCTCATGTCGGCGGGAACACTGGCAAGCGTGGAATGATCGCCGTCTCCTATATCTTCTTTTATCGCTTCGGCTATAAAGTGATATAACCGTTCGTTCGTTACGTACGGGGGTCTATTCATTTCTATCCAAGTCTTTATTATAAAATGTACCTCTGTTTTCTTTCTGTTCGATGCTTTGAGTGATGATCAGATGCGCGACGCTGACTAAATTTCGCAGTTCGGACAACTGAGGCGACAGTAGGGAGAAGTTATATATTTCTTTTACCGATTTATAAATCTCCTCTTCTTTTTGTTTTGCCATCTTCAACCGAACGTTGCTGCGCACGATGCCGACAAGGTCGCTCATCAGGGATTGCAGTTCTTTGCGAAGATAGTTGAGTAATACCATTTCTTCGTTTACTTGCAATCCTTCCTGATTCCATTCCGGAATTTTGTGTAACCGATCGTAATTGAAGTTATCTTCTTGCAGCCGTTCCACCGTTTTGGTCGCGGCGCGGTGCGCAAAAACCAAAGCTTCCAATAATGAATTCGAAGCCAAACGGTTAGCACCATGCAGCCCTGTATTGGAACATTCGCCCACGGCAAACATATTTTTTATGGTGCTCTGACCTACTAAGTCAACGTCGATTCCCCCGCATAAATAATGACTGGCAGGTACTACCGGAATCAGATCCCGAAACATATCCAGCCCCGCGTCTTTACATTGTTTATAGATATTCGGAAAATGTTCGAGGAATTTACGCTGATCCAAATGGCGGCAATCCAAGCATACATAATCGTCGCCCCGCAGTTTCATTTCGCTGTCGATGGCGCGTGCTACTATATCGCGGGAAGCCAGTTCTTCACGGTCATCGTATTTATACATAAACGGTTCGCCCGAAGCTGTCCGCAATTTCGCGCCAAATCCTCTTACCGCCTCCGATATAAGGGGCAACTGTCCGGTAATAGGACTGTAAAAAGCCGTAGGATGAAACTGGATAAATTGCATGTTGCTGATTTTGGCTTTAGCCCTGTGAGCCAAGCCGATGCCGTCACCGGTGGCAATAATGGGATTCGTCGTGTTTTTATAAACATGCCCGCATCCGCCTGTCGCCATCAACGTGATTTTCGCCGACATCTTCTTTATCCGGCTGTGCTTCATATCCAGCACATAAGCCCCGTAACAATTCAGATTGTATTTATCGTAGGATTCATCAGATATGTGATGCTCCGTAATCAGGTCGATTACATAATGGTGGTTCAACAGTTCAATATTTTCCAATCGTTCGATAGCTATCAGCAGCGCGCGTTCAATCTCAGCTCCGGTAATGTCCTTATGGTGGACTACGCGGTTTTCGGTGTGCCCGCCTTCACGTCCGAGGTCATAACTCTGAGATTCATCTTTATCAAAGTTCGCTCCCCATGCTACCATTTCCCGTATTCGTTCAGGACCTTCCTTCACGACGATTTCCACGGTTTCCCGTTTGCATAAACCGTCTCCGGCGCGCAAGGTATCTTCGATATGCTTCTCAAAACTGTCTTTTTCAAAGTTGGTGACAACAGCAACCCCGCCTTGCGCGTATTTGGTGCTTGATTCTTCGTCATCCGACTTTGTAATAATCGTTATTTTTGTATCAGGTCTCTGTTGTGCTATTTTCAAGGCGTATGACAAGCCTGAAATGCCTGAGCCTATTACCAAAACATCTGTGTATATCATTTGAATTAAGAATTAGAAATAAAGAATGAAAAATTCTTCATTCTTTATTCTTCATTTTTTTATTTATTTTAATTATTTACTTTATCGCTTGCGACATTTCCAGCATCTTATTGATGGGTTTCAAGGCTTTAACGCGTATTTCTTCATCCATCAATATTTCGGGAAGCTCGTACTTCATGCACAAATACAGTTTTTCCATCGTATTCATTTTCATGAAGTGACATTCGCTGCAATTACATGTGTCATCTATCGTTAACGCCGGAATCAAAGTCTTGTCGGGAGCGCGTTTACGCATTTCGTGCAATATGCCTTCCTCAGTGGCAACGATATATTCTTGATTGTCGTCCTTTACCACATAATCCAGCAGGTTTGCCGTGGAGCCGATGTAATTGGCAACTTGCAGCACCGGTTTTTGTGCTTCGGGATGAGCTATTAATTTTGCCTTAGGATGATCAAGCATTTGCCGGGCAATGCGTTCTAAAGAAAAAGCCTCGTGCACAATACACGCGCCATCCCAGAGTATCATATCGCGTCCGGTGGTTTGGTTGATATACCGGCCCAGATTTTTATCAGGAGCAAATATGATTTGCTGTTCTTTCGGCAATGAGTTGATTATATGTCCGGCGTTGGAAGATGTGACTATAATATCGCTCTCCGCCTTTACGCCGGAATCACAATTAATATAACTTGCCACGATTGCATTCGGATATTTATCCTTCATTTTGCGAATATCTTGTCCCGAACATGAATCGGCAAGGGAGCATCCCGCCAGCAAATCGGGCAATATCACTTTTTTTGAAGGATTCAGTATTTTAGCCGTCTCCGCCATAAAATGAACGCCGCAGAAAACAATCATATCCGCGTTAGTCTTTTCAGCGGCACGGGCTAATTGTAAGCTATCTCCTAAAAAATCAGCTATATCCTGTATATCTCCTGTTTGGTAATAATGCGCGAGAATAATAGCGTTTTTCTCTTTGCGCATCTTGTTGATTTCTTCAATCAAGTCTATTCCTTTGGGAATCTCTAAATTCAGATAACCGTTGGTTGGTAATGTTGCAATCGCATTTTTTAACATTGTCATGAGCTTATAGGTATAATAAAACTACAAATAGCTATTTGTATGGCAAAAATACTTATAAAAAGTGAGTTTAGCGATATATTGATTATCGAAAAACAGGTGAACATACGAAACGTAGCTTTTCTGTCGGTGCAGACATCCGTTCTGTAAAAAATGAGGCGCGGGTGAAAATCCGGGTTGGTATGGGATGTTCTTAACAAGAATAATGGAATAATTTGGGTTAAGGATGAAATAGGTTCCAAATGGGATTGGTAGATTTGAGAAAAAATAAACCTCACTCGCACAGAATTGTAGCCTATAAGAATAAATAAAATCAAAAAAATATGACGGAAATTGTCATTTTTTCCAAACAAAATTATCTATATATGAGTTGGAAGTTTTAAGTTGAAAGTAATGAGTAAAGGGTTACAAGTTAGCCCCCCTTTGTCCCCCCAAGGGGGGGATACGCGAAGCGGTGTTACCCAAAAACTGTTACTTTTGTCACCTTTTTAAGTTTTGAGTTTACAAGAGTTCTAGCAAGCTG
>JAISKQ010000279.1 GCA_031260865.1 Prevotella sp. | reverse complement strand
TTAGTCGTATTCGTTTTGCCGACGTTGCTCGTTTTATCGAAAAAAATAAAACCGACAATATACGCGCCTATTATTATATTAGTAATTATCAATATTTTATTCAGCATTATACCCAATATCCGATTCGACTTCACATCCGATAAACGCTATACCTTGAGCGATTATACAAAAAACATACTGGAAGATGTTGGAACAAAACAATCGATACATATCAATCTATACCTGACAGGCGACCTGAACCCAAGCTTCCGACACTTACAAGAGGCGGCTAACGATTTATTAAAAGATTATAGGAGGATAACAAATAACAATATCGATATAAATTACATAAACCCTTATCAGAACAATGATAATGCTTCCGACCTCTTCTCTAAAATGTCTGATCAGGGAATGAAAGGCATTATGCTAAACGAAACAGACAGAGAGGGCAAAGCCAGCCGAAAGATGATATATCCGTACGCCCAAGTCACAAACGGAAAAGATACATTGGTTGTTTCGTTGCTGAAAAATGTAACGGGGTACTCACCCGAAGAGAATATAAACGCGTCCGTAGAGAACCTTGAGTTTGAATTTACGGACGCCATACGGTTATTAAATCAGAAAGAGTTTAAATCGGTGGCATTTATAGAAGGGCATAATGAAATTCCCAGAATATACGTGTATGACGCGGAAGAAGCATTATCGAAATACTACTTTGTCAGCAGAGGGCGGATAGGGAATGATATGGAGGCGCTGAACGATTTTAGCGCGGTCATCGTGGCAGGCGCGCTATCCAAGTACACCGAAGCCGAGAAATACATCATAGACCAATATATCATGTCGGGCGGAAAGGTTTTGTGGCTGGTGGACGGTGTGTATTATTCGCATGAGGAATTAGTTGAGACAGGACGTTCGGCAAGCATGAAAAACGATATAAATTTGGATGATATGTTGTTTGCGTACGGGGTACGGATAAATGCCGACCTGATACAGGACAGACAATGTGTTTCCGCTTACCTGATAACAGGGGACGACGCGCAGTCGGCTACGACAGTCCCCAGCTTTTACCAACCCTTACTGCTTCCGTCTCAGGACTTTGTCATAACCAAGAATATACGCGACGTAAAGGCGGGATTTGCCAGCTCGATAGATATAGTGAATAATTTACCTGACGTGAAAAAAAATATACTGTTGACAAGCTCTGCCAATGCTCATTTGGTAAAAGTTCCCGAACCAATAAATTTTGATATAGAGCCTATTCAGAATCAACCGGATTATTTCAATCAACCATTTATACCTGTAGCCGTAAGCCTTGAGGGCGTATTCAATTCGGTATTTCAAAACAGGGCGATTCCCGACAGCGTGAATATCGGCGCGCGCCAAACTGCCGGACGAAGCAAGGTCACAAAAATGATAGTCGTTTCGTCATCCGATATTATCACAAATGAAATTCAGGGACAAGGCGCCAATTCTCAAATATTGCCGATGGGTTACGACAGGGTTTCACAGCGACAATTCGGAAATCAGGATTTTATCGTAAATGCCGTGAACTGGCTGACGGATGATGGCGGATTAATGGGTTTACGCGCCAAAAAGCAGCAGTTATATATACTGAACAAGAAAGCGGCTTATGAAAATCGGAACTTATACGCGGCGCTGAATATCGGAATACCCGTTTTGTTTATAGCTTTGGTTATGGGTACGACTGTCTTGTGCCGCAAAAGGAAATACGAGAAATAAACCTGCGCTATCAGAAGAATCTGCGGTAAAAAGGATAGTCGGCTATTTCGAGTAATTGCTTATCCCCATTGCTATCTCCATAAGCATATAACTGATAGTTATCCCTGTCGGGATATAGTTCCATTAAACGCTCAACTTTTTCTTGTCCGTGACAATTAGCGCCATGGAATTTTCCTGTTATAATGCCGTCTTTCACTTCGATACGCGTGGCAATTACAGCGTTGATGTTCATTGACTTTGCCCAAGGAGCAATCCAATTGTAAACGGATGCGCTGGCAATGATAACCGCATGCCCGTCTTGTTGATGCCGCCTGATTTTAGCGATGGCTTCGGGTACTGTTATTTCGTTTATCCGGCTTGCGTACCTCTCACACACAGCGTTAAAATCCGATTCTTTTTTACCTCCAAAGAAATAAGAGAATAAGATTTGTTTGGCTTTACTGTTGGTTATGAAGCCGAGCTTGAAAAGGACAAGGATTGGGGATAAGATGCCGATACCCGCGATCAAGCGGGGTGTTCCGTGATAGAAACGGATAAAGTCGAATAGGGTATCTTTACTTGTTATAGTTCCGTCAAAATCAAAAACGGCGATAACGTCAAAGGTCTGCAAATTCATTCGGTAAAACTTATCTGTAATATTTGGTTATGACAAAGAAAGATATACCCCAAAGTAGCAGGATGATACGTATAAAGTTATCTTTCAGGAATATTGAGGTAGGGTTTCCACCCCTATCCTCTACATAGATTATCTGCAAATAGCGGAACAATCCGACAAAAACAAAGAAAGATGTTATATACAAATTATTGCCGTTACGTTCCGTCACTTCCGGTGATACGGTGTATAGGATGTATGACACGATCATGACAGCCGAAACGATAATAAGAGCCGCGTTCACAAAAATTAAGTTGTAACCGTCCACATTTTTACGCACTTTATCCCCTGTTTTATCAAAAATAGCCACATCATCGCGGCGTTTACCTAAAGCAAGGAATATAGCCAGTAAGAAGGTCATGACAACAATCCAGCGGGAAAGCGGAGTGTCGGTGACAACTCCTCCTATAAAAATTCGGATGACAAAACCAATCGCGACAATACAAATGTCAATGATTGGAATATGCTTCAGTTTCAGCGAATAGAGTATGTTGAGAATGAAATAAGACAATAGGAGCATCAGCGCGCTTTGATTCAACAAGAACGTATAAATAGCTATGCCGATAACCAACAATCCCGCTGTCAGAAACAACGCTTCTGTCTTGCCGACCGCGCCGGAGGCTAAAGGTCTGTTTTTCTTTTCGGGATGTAAACGGTCTGTTTCCACATCGTTCCAGTCGTTTATGATATAGATGGCGCTCGCGACAAAACAAAAGCCTATAAACGCCCATACATCCGCCACCAAAGAAGGGATCTGATCCATCTTGAACGCGAAAAACAACGGCAGGAAAATAAAAAGGTTCTTTACCCACTGGTGTATTCGCATTAATCGCAGCTGATTTTTTATCTTATTCTTCATTGACATAAATGATTACAAGTCTTAGTTTGCCGGATATAATTGTTGCGCCAAATTAATAAAATCAGAAAGACGAACCAAGTTATTTATGACTAAAACGATAAATAGACAGCATATAAGGGCTAAAAACACCTTGGCTTGCGTTGCTTTCAGTTTTTTGTACAACCATCCTAACAATAGAGGGATGCAGTATATCCAATGCGCTCCATAGATAAAGGGTTCATCGATGCCGAAACGGATAACACAATGAATGACAATATCTACAAGGAACAGCAAAAATACCATTTGCACCAGCGGGTTTTTATAATTTCGGATGAGTGAAGCCACGCTGAAAAGCAATATCAGGATGACAAACAAATTTTGCCACCAGAAAAAATAATTGCCTTCGGTTATATAATTAATCTTCGTGATCCGTGCTGTATAATCCAATATTTCGGGAAAGAAGACGGGCGCGCCGAAGAAATGAGTATATATCATTTGCAGATAAGCCATCCCCGATAAAGAACCATCGGTGAAATTATCTTTGTGGGCAAAGATTGATTCGATATAGTTCTTGTCGAAAAAGACGCTTAAAGAGACTTGCAAGACGCACAATATACCTAAAAAGACAAGTCCCAGAATTACAATCTTTTTCAAGACATTCACTTTTTTTTCGGGGAAAAATAAGACGGGAATGACTCCCTTTACCATATTCGTGATAGTTACGCCACCCAAAAAGAAATCGGTAAGTATAATGTTGGAAACTAAAGGCGGCGAGATACCTTTCTTGATGTATGAGGAATTGTAATATACATTGAATGACAGGAACAACGCCGATAGCGTAAAACTTTCAGGAGTGAAAGACAGTATGAGATTTGTTGAAAAGAAGGCAAAAAATAAAGAGAACAAGTAAGAGACATACTTCTTTACTTCTATTATTTCCCTGAAATATCGATAGATATAAACGCATGAAAGGCTTATCATGGATGACGATAAAAGGACAAAAAA
>JAISKQ010000256.1 GCA_031260865.1 Prevotella sp. | reverse complement strand
TTTTTCGTTTAGCCTTTAAGCCCGTGGCGGGTCGGCCTATGAAGTGGGCGTTAAAGCGTTTTTGCTTCCTTTTGCGGCTTTGGGCAAAAGGAAGGCAAGCAATCTGTGATTGCGCGCAGAAAAAAGAACCAACAAAAAAGAACCAACGCTGTCTGAAAGACAGAACTTCTGAAAACTGTTACTTTTGTCACCTTTTTAGAATTAAGCTGTTGATTGATCGGATCTTTTATGTGATGTAGTTACGAGAGTTCTTGTACACTTGAAATATAGTAAAGTACTTACTACGGCTTACTGAAAACTGTTACTTTTGTCACCTTTTTAGAATTCTTGCAGACTTGAACTCCTGTACACTCGAAAACTGATAAACCATTGACTGAAGAAGAACTATCTAAAATTATTTTGTTTAAAAGAAATATTTGGCTATATTTAGCTAATTTTGTAAGTATCAAAAAACTAATCTAATTAGAATATGAAAAAGGCGATATTTTACACACTAAGTTTATTTATTATTATGTCTTGTACTAATTCCGGAGGAGGATTTAAGCAAGCTACGCCTCCCGTAGCAGAGAAAAAAGAACATTTGAGAATTATCCACGGCGACACCGTTGGCGATGACTACTATTGGATGTACGATTATTTCGGAAAAGGTCCCGACAGCACGCTTGTAGTTGATTATCTGAAAGCGGAAAACACTTATTTAGACACGGTTATGAGCGGAACGGCGAAGTTTCGGAAAACGTTATTTAATGAAATGAAAGGTCGTATAAAAGAAACCGATGAAAGCGTGCCTGTTCTCAATAACGGTTATTACTACTACACCCGTACCGAAGAAGGCAAGGAATATTATAAATATTGCCGGAAAAAAGGCAGTTTGGATGCTCCCGAAGAAATACTGCTGGATGTGGATAAAATGGCGGAAGGTCATGCCTATTACGCTATTGGCGGCATCAGTGTGAGCGTGGACAATAAATTGGTGGCATACGGCGTGGATGAAGTAAGCCGCAGGCAATATACCGTTTATTTCAAGAACCTCGAAACCGGAGAAATCTATAAAGAATCGATACCGAATACCAGCGGCGGCGTCACTTGGGCAAACGATAACAAAACAGTATTTTACACATCCAAAAATCCGGTCACTTTGTTGACGGAAAAAATCAAACGCCACGTACTGGGCGCTGATCCCGCTTCCGACGCTACTGTTTACGAGGAAAAGGATAAGAGTAATTATATAGGCGTGGGAAAAAGTAAAAACCGAAAGTATATCTTTATCCAATCACAGGCGACATTGTCTTCCGAAACGTTATACATAGACGCGGATAAACCCGCGTCCGCGTTCAAATCGTTTCAGCCGAGAATAAAAGACGTGTTGTATGATATAATTCCTTTGGAGGATAAATTCTTAGTCTATACCAATAAGGACGCTATAAATTTCAAGGTTATGGAATGTCCGTTGAATAAGACAGGGATAGAAAACTGGAAAGAATACATACCGCATCGCGCCGATGTATTATTGGAAGGTATCGATGAGTTTAAAGATTTCATCGTAATAGAAGAACGCAAAGAAGGCTTGGTTCAATTATGTATTCGCCGGTTGAGTGATGGGAAAGAGCATTATATCGACTTCGGCGAGCCTACTTATACCGCCTATACTTCTTCCAATCCCGAATATAATGCTTCGGTTGTGAGATATGGTTATACATCGCTGACCACGCCAAGTTCGACGTTCGATTACAATATGCAAACCCGTGAGAAAACCTTGTTGAAAGAGCGCGAAGTCGTTGGAGGATACAACAAGGAAGATTATCAGACCGAAAGATTGTATGCTACGTCAACAGACGGAACAAAAATTCCTATTTCGCTGGTCTATAAAAAAGGATTCAAAAAAGACGGAAAATCCCCTTTATTGCTTTATGGATACGGCAGTTATGGCGCGAGTATGGACGCCTCCTTCAGCAGTAACAGGCTAAGCCTTTTGAACAGGGGTTTTGTGTATGCGATAGCCCATATACGAGGAGGTCAGGAAATGGGTCGCCAGTGGTATGAAGACGGGAAATTGCAAAAGAAGAAAAATACGTTTACCGACTTTATTGATTGCGGCGAATACCTGATTACCGAAAAGTACGCGGGCAAAGGACATCTATACGCTTCAGGCGGTAGCGCCGGAGGTCTTCTGATTGGCGCGGTTATCAATATGAAACCTGAAATATGGAACGGCGTTATAGCCGATGTGCCTTTTGTGGATGTGGTCAATACCATGTTGGACGAAAGTATTCCACTCACTACAAACGAGTTTGACGAATGGGGCAATCCGAAAAACAAAGAGGCTTATGATTATATGAAAAGTTATAGCCCTTACGAAAACGTGGAAAAGAAAGATTATCCGAATATACTGGTTACAACAGGCTTGCACGATAGTCAGGTGCAATATTTCGAACCTGCCAAATGGGTGGCTAAGCTCCGCGATATGAAGACCGATAATAATATCCTATTGCTAAAAACCAATATGGAATTTGGACATGGCGGCGCCAGTGGACGATTCGACTACCTGAACGATGTCGCGTTGGAATATGCTTTCCTGTTTACGTTGGAAGGGATTAATAAATAGCAAGTTAACGTTTTAGATAAGAAGAAAGAGCCTGTGCGGTATGGGCAGGCTCTTTCTTATTACAATTGCGAGTATGGTATTGAGAACGTATCTCCGTTAGACATATTCCCGGTCTGAAGCCCCTTCTTCAACCAGCGTGTGCGTTGGACTGATGTGCCATGATTAAACGCGTCGGGGACTGTATATCCCTGCGACTGCATCTGCAACCGATCATCACCTATTTGAGTAGCGGCGTTCAAGCCCTCTTCAATGTCGCCGTCTTCCAACGAGCTGAAGTCTTTGTTATCATGATACGCCCAAACTCCGGCATAAAAATCCGCTTGCAGTTCTATCCTGACACTGAGTTGATTACTTTCTTTCTCGCTCACTCGTTGCTGTTGTTGATGTACCTTGTCTAATGTGCCAAGTAAATTTTGCACATGATGCCCTACTTCATGGGCAATAACATAGGCATACGCAAAATCGCCTCCGGCATTCAGCTGTTTTTCCATCTGGTTGAAGAAAGACAAATCAATATACACTGTCTGATCGACAGGACAATAGAACGGTCCTGTGGAAGATGAAGCGTTCCCGCATCCCGACTGTGTAGAGCCGCTAAACAACACCATACGGGGAGGAGTATATTTCAGGTTGTTTTGCTTAAATATCTCAGTCCAAACATCTTCCGTTCCTGCCAAGATTGTCTTGGCAAAGGTCGCGGCTTTTTCTTCCGCTGCCGTGGGGGTATAGTTCTTTTCCGTTGTAAGCCCATCAACAGCTTGCTGTGAAACAAAGTCTAAAGGATTGCCACCCATAAACCAGACAATCAGCGCGACAATGATAGTTCCGCCGATGCCTAAAGATATTTTACCGGATGATCCCTTACCCCGGCGATCATCGACATTATTGCTCGTTCTTCTTCCGTCAAGCCTCATATATGCAGTTGTTTAAATTTATAAAGTTTTAGAATACAAACATATAAAAATAATACCTTATACAAAACAAATAATAAAGAATAAAATCATCACATCGCGATAATAGCCTTTATCATTAATAAATAAGCAGTTACAATATCTGAAAAGGAATAGGATAATTGGATAATAAGGTCAAAAGAATAAAACAGTAAGCCTGTAAGCCGGGTTCTGTACCTTAAAAAATAAGGTGTTTGTCATTTATCTACGCCTATTGTCACCAACAGGCTCTAGCGACCTACCCCCCGGCATCG
>JAISKQ010000242.1 GCA_031260865.1 Prevotella sp. | reverse complement strand
CTCCAATATTATCAATATTTATTTCTGCTTTTTTGAAATAGTCATTGATAAGTTTTTCCGAGTCTTCTTTAACTTGCAGATTGTCGAATATTTTTTTTACTGCATTAAATTTTTCATCTCTATCAAAATCTTCAATATTCAACCAATGGACTAACTCTTCTTTTAATTGGGGGCTTGCATTTTCTAATGCCTTTATAAGAAGGAATGTTTTTTTGTTTGAAAAAATATCATTACCTAATTTTCCTTTTTTGAATGTATTAACATCGCCGTATGTGTCTAAAAAGTCATCTTGCAACTGAAAAGCCATTCCCACATTAATTCCCAAATTGTAAAGGTTTTCACATTCTTCTATGCTTGCTTTTGCAAGCATAGAACCGGTTTTTAAACTTGCAGCCAACAATACAGAGGTTTTTAAGCGTATCATTTCCAAATATTCCTGCTCAGAAACATCTAATCTTTTTTCAAAGTCCATATCATATTGTTGCCCCTCGCATATTTCTATTGCTGTTTGTGTAAAGATTTCCAAAATATCAAAGTTTCTCACTTTTGCAACAAATTTAAGAGCCAACACCGACATAGCATCGCCCGACAAAATAGCAATATCCGTATTCCATTTTTTATGCACCGTTTCTTTACCTCTTCTTTCCAAAGATTTATCCATAATATCATCGTGTATAAGCGTGAAGTTATGAAACGTTTCTATTCCCATAGCCGCATCAATAACATCTTCGTATTTTCCGCCAAACAACTCTGCCGCCATTATACATAAAGCGGGACGAATACGTTTGCCACCCGAATCCAATGTATATCTAATCGGGTCATACAGGTTTCGAGGCTCATTATTGAAATCTAATTTTGTAATGTCAGAGTTTATTCTTTCCGACAATTGTTTTGTGTAGTTCATATTTTTATTTTTTTTAGTTTGTATTCTATTTTAATTGTTCGCTTATTTTCCCCAAGCGTCTTTCGCGGTTTTGATAGTCTATTATTGCCTTATAAAAATCCTCTTCCGAGAAATCAGGCCAATAAACATCGGTAAAATATAGTTCCGAATAAACCGACTCATACAGAAGAAAACCGCTTAACCTTAATTCCCCGCTTGTTCTGATAATTAATTCGGGGTCGGGTATATTCTTCGTAGAAAGATATGTAGAAAACAAGTTTTCGGTTATATCCGTTTTATTGATTTTATCTTGTTTATAATCCTCTGCAATATCCATTACCGCATTCACAATATCCCATCTTCCGCCATAACTCAGGGCTATATTAAAAGTAATTCCCTTGTTATTTTTTGTAAGTTCTATCGCATCATTAATTCTGCTTTGAACATTTTGAGGCAGTTTCTGAATGTCGCCGATAACATTAATCCTAACATCTGATTTATGAATTTCTTCTATTTCAGATTTTATAGCATCTAAAAGGATTGTCATTAATCCGGAAACTTCGTCTTGCGGACGATTCCAATTTTCGGTAGAGAAAGCATAAACTGTAAGATATTTTATACCTATATTTCCTGCACATCTCAATATATTTTTGAGAGTTTCCACACCTGCGCTATGCCCAAAAAGACGATTTTGTCCCTTTGCCTTAGCCCAACGACCGTTACCATCCATTATGATTGCAACGTGTTTTGGTAATTTTTCAATGTTTATTTTTTCTTTCATAATTATAAAGATATTTTTTTGTTAATAGAAACTTGTTTGTAAACGTAACACGTTTTTGGAAACGTGTTACGTTTCTCTTTCCGTAGGGGCGAAAAATATTTCGCCCTGTATTTGTTTGTTTGACATCGAGGGCGAAAAATATTTCGCCCCTACGAAACACCCCTGTTTGGAAACGTGTTACGTTTCTCTTATAAAGGCTCTTTATACGCTCGGATAAAGGCTCTTTATACGCTCAAATAAAGACCCTTTATCTGTACGGATGAAGGGTCTTTATCTGCATTACTGAACGGTAAGCGTCTTGTCAAACAGCACCGTGCGCGGCTCTTTCAGTAGCGAACTGATAGCATACTGCGTGCTTATTTCCAATTTAAAGGTGCTAATCGGCAAGTCGGGTATTACCACAATCAATTCCGAAGGATTGTTTACCACAATATCACTCGGCTCAACCTGTATGCGAGCCTGCGAGATTTGGTTGACAAAGTACACGCCGTTTTCGGGATTGTCGCCGGCAATTTTAATTTTATGCCCTGTGATTTTGAGGTTGCGACCGGGTGTAAGCAGGTCATTTACCGAGCCGCTTTTTACGTCTGTTACCTGCGCGATGCTCAAGCCGCTGTCTGCCACGCCAAGCACTTCTACCTCAATGGTGGGTAACTCGGCACGCAGGGTTTCGCCCTGATGAAATTGAAACATCACGCTGTGTTTGCTTGGGTCAAAGGTTTCTTTGGGGCTGTTGAACACGCCTCTGATATGGGTTGAGGCTGTGAAATAGCCTGTGTTTACCGAAAAACCATCGCATAGATGATAGCCCATTTCTTTGAGAAAGATTTTTACGGCGTGTTCCATCGCCGCCGCCGAAACGTCTGCGCCGCCGCGCGTAACGGCTGCTGTGCAGATTTGTTCAATGTTCAGCGAACGTTCGCTGTTTACCCGCGCTGTAAAGTCGTTCGGGTCTTCCGTCAGGAGATTGTCGTACAAGTACGCTCTGATTTTGTGTAAAATCATAATGTTAAATATTTAAGGTTAATGGTTTATATTAAAGGTGCTGCGCACCGAAAATCTTTGTAGCACAATAAATAAGTTTTTTTGTATGTCCCTCGCCGCGCGGCGAGGGACATACAAAGCGGAACGCTA
>JAISKQ010000238.1 GCA_031260865.1 Prevotella sp. | reverse complement strand
ATTGGTTCATTTTTTAGTTTCTCAACACAAAATTAACCAAAAAAGGGCTGACTTCTATCTTTTAGAAATCAGCCCTGATTTTATGACCCCAATAAATGTTTTACCGGACTGCAATAAATAAGAATGTATTCTACTTCTGCTCTCGCTGCTCAAAACGTTCAATTACATTAGTCGTTTTTCGCGACTCGGCATAATCAGAATAAATTCCACTTCGGTTCTCGTTGCTCAAAACGTTCTATTATTTTATACGAACGCGTTATCGAGGTCTCGTCGAGCGTCAGCCAACGCCGTTTACTTCATGGACGGGGCACCCGCGGGGCGAAAAAGGCGTAAAACGAAAACGTGTTTGAGCTTATCCGCCGATTCGTGTTTAGCAAAGTTTAGAGCGAGTTTTTTCGTTTAGCCTTTAAGCCCATTGCGGGTCGGCAGATGAAGTGGGCATTAAAGCGTTTTTGCTTCCTTTTGTGGCTTTGGGCAAAAGGAAGGCTAGCAATCTATGATTGCGCGCGGTAAATAGAACCAATAATATTTAAACAGTTTCTTTATTTCGCACAGACCACAAGCTTGTGCGAAATAAAGAAACTGTTACACATCAATATCTTACTTCAAAAAATCATCGAAATAGCGCGTGATATGTTCATGTAGATGAACCCTGTCGCGTCCCGACATATTATGCCCGTGTCCCGGATATATAAAAAAGTCGGGATGCGTACCATTCTTTATAGCCGAGTGGAGGAATTGCAAACTCTGCTGCATCACCACAGTTGGGTCTTCATCGCCATGAATCAACATCAAGCGTCCTTTCAGGTCTCCCGCGCGATCTACCATATTCGACTCTTTGTATCCGTCGGGGTTTTCCTGCGGCCTGTCCATATAGCGTTCGCCATACATGATTTCGTAATACTTCCAGTCGGTAACAGGACCTCCGGCAACGCCTACCTTGAACGTTTCGGGCTGGCGGAGCATCAGATTCAGGGTCATAAATCCGCCAAAGCTCCATCCGTGCACGCCTATTCGGTCGGCATCCACATACGGCAACGATTTAAGGTAGCCTATCCCTGCCATTTGGTCTTGAGTCTCTATTATTCCGAGTTGGCGATGGGTGATGTTTTCAAATTCGATGCCCCTGTTGCTTGTGCCCCTGTTATCCAGCGTAAAGATGATATAGCCTTTTTCCGCCATATATATATCCCAACCTCTAACCTGTCCCAGCCATGAATTATCCACCATCTGGGAGTGCGGACCGCCATATACATAAACGATTACAGGATACTTCTTGTCCGGATCGAAATTCAAGGGTTTCACAACGCGATAATATAAGTCGGTGACTCCGTCGTTCGCTTTTATCGAACCTAAGGTTATTTCAGGCAACTGAACATTCCTGTACGGATTTTTTGCCGTATGGATAATATTGGAGCTATTCTTTTTCGCGTCAATAATCGCCACCTTGCCCGCGTTATTCTGTGAGTTGTATATATCACATATATACTTACCCGAAGCGCTCAGCGTCGCGTAATGCACGCCCTCCTCTTTTGAAAGCCTTTCGCTTTTGCCGCTTTTCAGGTTAATCTTGTAGATATGTTTCTCTATCGGGCTTCCTTCGGTAGAAATATACAGCAAGTCCTCTCCTTTGTCATCAAAGCCCAAAACGGAAGTAACGTCCCAATTTCCCTTGGTCACTTGCTTCAACAGCTTGCCGTCAGTATCATACAGGTACAAATGGTCATAACCGTCTCTTTTACTTTGCCACAGGAATTTAGTAGGGTCGTTCTTTAAGAACAAAACAGGATTCTCGGGTTCCACATATTTTGAACTTATTTCCGTGAATAATGTCGCCTGCGATTTCCCGGTCAACGCGTCATAGCTCTTGACCACGCAAGTATCCTGCCCGCGGTTTAGCTCCGCTATGTAAATACTTTTCTCGTCGGGACTCCAAGCTATGTTTGTCAGGTATTTTTCTTTTGGCGTCCCTGTCTTTAAGAAAACGGTTTGTCCGGTAACCGGATTGAAAACGCCGACCGTCACATGATGGCTTTTCATCCCTGCCATCGGATATTTTATATCTTTCAGCTGAGCCACGCGAGCCGAAATATCTACTAAGGGATAATCCGTGACCATTGTTTCATCCATACGGTAAAATGCCAACAGATTACCTCGCGGCGACCAAAACGTACCTTTTTTAATGCCAAATTCATTCCGATGGACAGCCTGTCCGTTTACAATGCCTTTGTCATCATCCTTGGTAACGGCATATTCCTTCCCGTCGGGAGTTTGCACATATAGGTTGTTGTCTATCGTATAAGCTAAATTATTACTCTTGTCGGAAAAATCATGATTTGACATTTTTTCAGACGAAGTGAATGAACCTGTCACCTTTTTGGTGACAAAATTGTATAAATAAATTTTTTCAGACGCCACAATCATTATTTCATCGGATGCCGGAGACATAAACTGCACATAGTTCAGGCTCTTTACCGGCTGAATGTCATTTAGCTCTAAACCAGCGTTAAAATCCTTCAAGGTAAGCAGCGTTTGAGGCTTTTCTTTGTCTGTTTTAGGAGCAATCAATACAGAATCACCTCTGACATAAGTGAGATTATCGCCATACCATCGCACTTGGCGAGGCATTTCGGCACGATACTTGCCATACGTTTTGCCGCCCGGAATCAGATCTTCTAATGTAAGAGGAATGTCTTGACTGTATGATTTCATAGGGAACAATATACTTATAACTAATAAAAAGGAAAAGTTAATGAATTTCATATTCTACTATTTTATTTATGGGTTAATTCTTTTTTTGAGGTGCTATGAAAAATAACCAGCCACCCGATATAGAGCAAAATCTTTATCTCTGATTCCATAATTATTGGATAAGAAACGTTGTATTTTGCCATTTAATCGT
>JAISKQ010000228.1 GCA_031260865.1 Prevotella sp. | reverse complement strand
ACTTGTAAACTCAAAACTCATTACTTTCAACTCTTCTTCTTGTAACTCGTAACTTGTAACTCGTAACTATTCTATATATAGATAATTTTGCAAAAAAGAGATGACGGTTTTTAGCCGTTCGCGGCGTTAAATTTGTGTTATAAAAAGTTAATGCGCTTTTGGCGGTATATTATGTTGTGCATAAAAGTCCAGCAAGGACGGCATTCTCAAAAACAGCGACAGATGAGTGTGACAGGAATAGGTAATCTCGTCCCTGCGGGATTAGAGTTTGTTATATCATTTTTGCTCCGTAGGTTGCACTCCGCCTGCCTGTCGGCATGGTCGGCTCCACCTACGGTTATGTACATTTTATTCCTGTGGGACATCGGAAAAAATGCACGGAGGCAATGATTGCTATAAACATTCGACCCGTTGGGTCAAAAAAGAAATAGATGTTTTCCCCTCCGCCACAATTTTTCGGGTTGAATCGATAAAATTCAAAGCCCTCAACTTTTTACGAAGATCCGAAGTTAAAATCTGAAAATATTGCATAGAGAACTTTTATCTATTAATAGATACTGTGAATTAAATTGTTTATATTTGTGTCTTAAAATTATAGATTTAAACAATAAGTATTTAAGTATATGCACAATTGGTTTGAATGCAAAGTGAGTTACGAGAAGATGCTCGAAAACGGAATGCAAAAAAAAGTGACAGAACCCTATTTGGTAGACGCGCTATCCTTCACGGAAGCCGAAGCCCGTATTATAGAAGAGATAAGACCTTACATAACAGGTGAATTTACAATCACAGACATTAAAAGGGCAAAATTAACTGAGTTGTTTTTCAATGATAACGGCGATCGTTTTTTTAAAGCGAAAGTGATGTTTATCTCTTTGGATGAAAAGAGCGGAACAGAAAAGAAAACAGCCGTACAAATGCTTGCTCAGGCATCGGATATAAAAGAAGCTCTCAAAGTAGTGGACAAAGGCATGGAAGGCACTTTAGCCGACTACACGATAGCCGCTTTGACCGAAACAACTATAATGGATGTATTCCCGTATTCAGAAGACGAAAAGAAAAAGGTAATTTTAGTTTGAGCAGATGATAGTATTTAATATCGTATTTTAAAAGATATAACAATAAAATGAGTATATCAGACAATTTACGAAAGGTAAAAGAGAATCTTCCTGCCGGAGTAAAATTAGTGGCAGTTTCAAAATTTCATCCCAAAGAAGCGATACAGGAAGCTTATAACGCGGGTCATCGGTTGTTTGGAGAGAGTCGGATGCAGGAGATGGATTTAAAACATTCTCAGTTGCCAAGCGATATAGAATGGCATTTTATCGGTCATCTTCAGACAAATAAAGTAAAGGTAATTGTACCCTACATACATACCATACATAGTATAGACAGTTGGAAGCTATTGCAAGAAATAGAGAAACATGCCGCCGATAATCAAAAGCGGATTTGCTGCTTGCTCGAAATACACATAGCGCAAGAAGACGCCAAATACGGCTTGTCCTTTGACGACTGCCGGGAATTTCTTGCTAAAGGACAATGGCGCCAATTAAAACACGCTTATATCGGGGGCGTAATGGGGATGGCTACTTTTACGGAGGATAAAGACCTGATAAGAAAAGAATTTAGGAGTTTAAAGTCTTTTTACGATGAGCTAAAGCAAAATTATTTCTCTGAAGATAAGGACTTCTCGGAAATATCGATGGGAATGTCGGACGACTATGAGATCGCGATAGAAGAAGGCTCCACAATGATTAGAGTGGGTTCGTTTATATTTGGACAACGAGAATACTAATACTAACTAAACACAATAAATTATGAACATACAACAATTGGAATATATTATAGCCGTGGACAACAATCGTCATTTCGCAAAAGCGGCCGAGGCTTCGTTTGTTACGCAGCCTACACTGAGTATGATGATTCAGAAATTGGAAGATGAGTTGGGCGTTAAGGTATTCGATCGCAGCCAATTGCCCGTTCAGCCGACGGCAATAGGCGTCCAAATTATTAATCAAGCGCGCGTTATTGTTTCCCAAGTGAAACAAATAAAAGAAATAATACAAGAAGAGAAAGGCATTGTTCAGGGCGTCTTTAAATTAGGCATCATCCCGACCATAGCGCCATATTTGCTGCCAAAACGAATGAGAATGCACGATGAAAACGGATATGACATCATTTTGGTAATAGAAGAAACGACAACAGGGCAAATAATACAAAAATTACTCAACGGCGCGCTTGATGGAGCTATTTTGGCCACGCCTCTGAAAAATGATAAAATAGCGGAACATCCTATTTATTATGAACGTTTTTACGCCTATGTATCGCCTCGCGAGACTTCATTGTACGCCAAAAAGGAATTAGAAGAAGACGACCTAAATATCAATCATTTGTGGCTGCTCGAAGAAGTACATTGCCTTAGAGGGCAAATTTTGCGTATTTGTAATATGCGCAAACGTAAAAGTTCTCATTCGTTGTTTTCGTACGAAGCCGGTAGCATCAATACATTGATAAATATAGTTGATAAAAACAGCGGACTCACTATTATTCCCGAAATGGCAATTGATGAATTAAGTGAGCAACAGAAAAAGAATGTTCGCCCGTTGAAAGGAATATCTCCGGTTCGCGAAATAAGCCTTGTTACCCGTAAAGAATTTTTGCGCGAAAGAGTATTGAATATAATTATTTCGGAGGTAAAAAAAGCGGTTTCTCCTTCGTTGTTAAATCCGGAACTGAAAAAATTTGTAGTAGATATTTGATAATTAGAAGGAATAATTAAAATCTAAGCCTTATGAATACAAAACATTATTTAATCATATTATCTCTAATATGTTGTCCTGTGTTTTTATTCGCGCAAAGGGATGTAAGTCGATACGTATTCGAGGATTTTAAAGAAGGGAAACTTGTTTATAAAAAGGGGAATGCCATAAATAGCCTTTTCAACTATAATACATTAGATGAAAGCATGATGTTTTTATCGAATGACAGCACGCTTTATGAACTGACCAACACGGAAGAGGTATTATACGCTAATATTGACGGACGTATTTTTGAACATATAAAAGGAGGTCTTTTCTATGAAAGAATAAATGCCGGCAAGGAGGCTTTTTATATTCGCTGGAAGTCTAAAAATATATCAAAAGGTAAGTCAAGTGGTTATGGAATGACGTCTCAAGCCGGTTCTATTTCCAATATAGAAACATTCGGTAAAGACGGACGAATGGTGAAACTTGGTGTGAATGAGAATTTTGAATTGAAATCCGAGAATTTTTACTATATAAAGATTAAAAAAGATTTTAAGCGTTTTTCCTCGGCTGATTCATTATCTAAATTGTTCAAAAATAATGCCGACGATATAAAGGAATATGCTAAAAGAGAAAATTTGAACTTTAATAATCTGGAAGATATAAAAAAGGCTGTTGAATATTGTTCTCAATATATGCCAATAGATAAATAAAATATTATCTTTGCACAAGAAATATGATGGGGCATTAGCTCATCCGGCTAGAGCGTTAGACTGGCAGTCTAGAGGTGATCGGTTCGAGTCCGATATGCTCCACAAATAAATTGAATCCTCAGACAGAGATGTTTGGGGATTTTAGTTTATCAATTCATTTTTTAATACAGCCATGTGGAAATATGCTATACTATCTTTTCCAAAAACAAGATTTGACTTGTCATCCCATAACGTAGCATAATCGAAGTTATAAGTACCTTCCCCTTTGGGACTGTCAAAATAGATAGTATCATTCCTCAATATATAATTGCCCTTGATATGTGTTACAATAGCATAATTGTATTCATACGTTTTATTTCCATAAAGGGTTAACCAACCCATATTCCCGGCTACTCCATCCAAATATGCTACAAGTAATTCCCCTTTGTAAAGAACTCTTTTAGGCAATAACCCTCCTGGCATTATAAAAGGTAGAACCAGCACAAATATCATCAAGAAAGTTACAATATTGCGTTTTATATCTTTCATTTTCAGTTGAAAACACTTGAATAAATTATATAAAGAAAGTCCAATGGTAAATAAAAAGATAATAAAATATATGAGTCCTATCAGTATTGCTCCCTCGCCAAACTTATATAACCAATAAGTAGAAGTATTTTCGTAAAAGAATATAAGAGATATTAGAATTGTTTCGAATGCGTATTTTTTCATAGTACATGTATTTTATCTGAAAGCTATAAAGTTACCAATATTTTCAGGATTCCTCACCATCATTGCTTGTTAAATGTGTTGTAGATTAACATAAGAATAATTATATTATTTATAAATGCATCATCCATTCGCGAAAGTTTGCGGGTTTGGAGCGACTTACTGAAAAGTGTTACGTTTGTCACTTTATTTCAACAATTAGCTTTTAGCTTTCAGTTGTTCACTGTTGACCGAAAAGAGAGGCT
>JAISKQ010000186.1 GCA_031260865.1 Prevotella sp. | reverse complement strand
GATCTTTAACTTCCTCTACGGTAGAATACGCGTGAGCATAAAAAATATCCACATAGTCCATTTTAAGGCGTTTCAGACTTATAGCGACCTTGTCGTTCAGGTCCTGTTCAAAATTATCTCTAAGCGGATAATCTATTTTAATTTTTGTGGAGATAAAATAGGTATCCCGAGGTTTCCCCTCAAAAAATGTTCCTACCATTTCTTCGTTCCGTCCATTCTGATAGCCATGCGCTGTGTCGAAATGGAAAATTCCGGCGTTATAAGCCGCCTTTAACAGGTTAGGGTTATCGGCGCGCATAACCCCCATACTTAATATAGGTATTTGTACGCCCGTCTTTCCAAGTGTGCGAACAGGGTATTCCTTTGCAACCTGAAGTGTTTTTTTATTCAAAGTAGAAGCTGTTGTCCCGGGTATAAGCAATGCTCCGGCGCCTACCGTTGCCGAAAGCCGTAGAAAATCTCTTCTGTTGACTCCTTTCTTTTTCATAGTGATATTCGTTATTTAATATGTATTTGTGATTACAATATTCTAATTTCAACAAAAAAGTAGTAAGGGTTCGTGTATTCTGTGCTATTTGATTTTTGCAAATATAATAATATATTTTAAATAGAGTATTATCTGAATAGAAAATATAACAATGTGGTTAGCAGTATCCTAAAAATAGTTATTTTCGATATTGATAAATCCTATATTGTGGCTGGGTTTCAATAGAGATTCCTATATTTCCTCTAAATTTTTTTTAAATTTAACCGTCTGTGTGTAATTGAAAAAATTCATGTATATTTGTAAAAGAAATTTATAAATTAGCCTAACGTAAAAAAACACATTATGAAGAAGAATCTTTTTCATCTAAAGACAAAGCAATTAAAAGAAATCGCGCAGTCGCTCCAAGTTAAAATAGAAAACGGTCTTAATGAAGAGAATACAGAAATACAATGTATTCCAACGTATATTAACCCTAAGACTTCCGGTATCAAAGGGAAAGCCACGGTTATGGATTTGGGCGGAACAAACTACAGGGTCGCGCTTGTTGATTTCGCTAATGGAAAAATAGCGATACACCCTGAAAACGGATGGAAAAAAGATCTATCGATCATGAAAACGCCCGGATACGCGGAAAAAGATTTGTTGAAAGACCAAGGTGATCCTATCGGGGCGATGAAACGCGAGGATGAAATGCCGATAGGTTATTGTTTCTCTTATCCGGCTGAATCCATGCTCAATGGCGACGCCAAGCTGCTTCGTTGGACAAAAGGGGTTGATATTAAAGGAATGGTGGGGAAACCTGTCGGTCAGCCATTGGTAGATTATCTGAATGTGCACAACGAGGTGAAATTTAGTGGGATAAAGGTGATAAACGACACGGTCGCCAGTCTGTTTGCCGGATTAACAGATACAAGTTATGACGCGTATATTGGCTTAATAGTCGGCACGGGCACAAATATGGCAACGTTCATCAATGCCGATAAAATAAAGAAATTGAATCCCGAATATAAATCAAAAGGTTTGATTCCGGTTAATTTGGAGTCCGGCAATTTCAATCCTCCGCATTTGACGACGATTGACGATAAAGTTGACGCCTGTTCCGATACAAGAGGGGCGCAACGCTTCGAGAAGGCTGTGTCGGGCATGTATCTTGGCGAAATACTTAAGTCTGTTTTTCCTTGCGCTGAATTTGAACAACGGTTCGACGCGCAAAAGCTGACTAATATTCTAAATTTCCCGGATATTCACAAGAAAAAATATGTGGATGTGGCTTATTCGATATATGTAAGGTCGGCTAAACTTGTCGCCGCGTCTCTTGCCGGATTGGTATTGGTACTCGTTTCGCATGACCCATCTGTTAAGAAAATAAGGTTGGTAGCGGAAGGCAGTCTTTTCTGGAGCGAATACCGAAAAGGAAAAGATTACAAAGATGTAGTGTATGCTGAACTACAGAAACTCCTGTCGGAGTTTGGATATAGCGATGTGCATGTGCATATAGCCCAAATGGAAAACGCGAACTTGATAGGTTCCGCTATCGCGGCGTTGTCATAATAAGTTAAAATTTGAGCTTGCTTTTATTGAAAGACATATTTTAATAACAAAGAGCGTTTAATATATTATCCCAAGCAGTAGCGGTTTCAACTACTTGGGATAATAGGTGAGACGCTCATTCTATTGTTATACGTTTGTACTGTAATCATATACTTCATGGCGTGGGTTGTTGTTTATTACTAAGATGCGAAGCACGGATATAAAGAATAATGGTGAATGGAATTCCGAGATGTACGATTTGGAATTGACCATACAACGAAGGAACTGTATTTTTTCGATGGTATTTTGTGTTCCATTAGTAATCATCGCTCTGTTTTTCAAGTCGATTCCGTATGCAAATTATATGATGTGGGCTTTGTCCACGCCTATTATTCTCATCTTTGGGAGGCAATTCTTTGTTGTCGCGTGGAAATTGATCCGTCGTCTGTCAACAAACATGGATACGTTAGTCGCGTTGAGTACCGGTACTGCCTATTTGGTCAGCGTATTCAATACTATACTTCCTTCGTTTTGGACAGATAAGGGAATGGAGGCTTATGTCTATTTCGATATTTCCGCCATTGTTGTCGCGTTTGTGTTATTAGGGCGTTATCTGGAAGAAAAGGCCAAAAGTAATACCACTTTGGCTATTAAAAAACTGATAGGGATGCAACCCCGAAGAGCTATTGTGGTTAGGAACGATCGGCAAATTTCGATTCCTATCAGGGAGATAGAGATAGAGGATGAAGTGGTTGTAAAACCGGGTGAACGTATTCCTGTTGACGGGAAAATCAATAAAGGCAGTACCTTTATTAACGAGAGTATGATTAGTGGCGAACCTTTACCGGTAGAAAAAGGGCTTGGTAAAAAGGTCTATGCCGGAACTGTGAATGAAGCGAATACTTTTCATTTTATCGTTAGCAAAGTGGGGAAGGATACACTCTTGGGACAGGTTGTGAAGATGATACAGGACGCTCGGAAGAATAAACGGTTTACCCGCGAAATCGTGGATAAAATATCTATTGTTTTTATTCCTGTGATTGGGGTTGTAGCTGTCGTTACTTTCTTTTTATGGTTTTTTTTCTCCCCGGAGGATGGCTTTATTCATGGGTTAATGTCTTCTGTCGCTGTCCTTATTATGGCTTGTCCCTGTGCTATAGGGTTGGCAACGCCAACGGCTATAATGGCAGGGATAGGTAAAGGCGCGACAAAAGGGGTATTGATAAAAGGGTCGGAAGCTCTTGAAAACGCCGAAAAGCTTTCGTCAGTGGCATTGGATAAGACCGGTACTATAACCGAAGGCGTGTCGCGTGTGACGGAAATAAAATGGATGGTGGAAGCTACTCCCGAATTAAAGGGTATTTTATACGGGATTGAGTCTTATTCGGAGCATCCGCTTTCCGATGCTGTTAAAGTATATTTAAAAGATGACTTTCGTCTGAAACCCGATATGAAAGTTTCGTCTTCATCCGGTAAGGGGTTGATAGGCGAAACAGAAACCGAACAATATTATGTCGGGACAAAATTGCCGGAAGGTCAGGATATTGTTCTTACCGACGAACAATACATTTGGATAGAAGCGGAAACTAATAATTCCAAAACGGTGGTGCTTTTTACAAGCCGGACTTCTCTACTGGCTATAATATCAATCGCCGATAAGGTGAAGTCTTCTTCTTTGGCGGCTATAAGGGATTTGTCGGCGTCGGGCTTGAAATTATATATACTCACCGGCGATAGTAAACGTTCGGGTGATATGATCGCGAAACAAGTAGGTATAAACGCGGATAATGTCAAAGCCGGCGCTTTACCCGCGGATAAGGCGTCTTTTATTCAGAACCTTCGACATCAGGGTGAAATTATCGCCATGACCGGCGACGGTATAAATGATTGCGGCGCGTTGGCTGCAGCGGACGTCAGTGTGGCGATGGGGCAGGGCAGCGATATAGCAATGGAGGTAGCTCAGGTAACGATCGCTTCATCGGATCTGAATAAGTTATGCCAATTGATAGCTTTGTCGAGGGTAACGGTAAAAACAATCAAACAGAATTTGTTTTGGGCGTTTATCTTTAATGTGATTGGTATGCTTGTGGTCGCGGGAGTCTTATTCCCTTTTGGAGGTATTCAGCTTAGTCCGGATATAGCGGAGGCAGTGATCGTATTAAGTACGGCAAGTGTTTTTGTAAATAGTTTTTTATTGAGATTCAGGAAGATATAATTTAATGTCGGGTAAATATAACAAGAGGCTGCTCTGAAAAATCAAAGCAGCCTCTCATTCTATTATTTTATCGCTTTAACCGATAGTAATCAGCAGTACTCCTTCTAAAACAGAGTCGCCTTTAGCTACACTTATCTCAGTGATTTTACCATCCTGAGGCGCTTGAATCGCGTTTTCCATTTTCATGGCTTCAAGCATAATTAAAGTCTGACCTTTTTTTACTTCATCGCCTACATTTACCAATACATTGATAATGATGCCCGGAAGTGGTGATTTTACACTGCCCGCGCCGCTACCCGACGTTTTGCTTCCACCGGTGGAAGAAGCGACGGGACGCTGGATTTTAGGGGCGGCAACTTCCTCTTCTTTCTTTTCCAACTCCACGCTGTAAGTAGCGCCATTTACTTCTACTTCGGCAAGAGTCTCTTCTAATTTGTTTACGGCTACTTCGTATTCTTTGCCGTTTATTTTATATTTAAACTTTTTCATACAACTTTTTTTTCAAGTTATTAGGGTCGGCTGACCTTTTTATTTCTTATTTGGCTTTACTAACATACCATGCCCTACACCTGTCCAAGGCAGATATTCCTGCTGTGGTCTTTTCAGAGTAAGAATGTTGCTTTCCACATCATGCACCTGATCTTGTATTTCATACAGAGCCATTGCGATAGCAACTAGTACGTCTGCCGATATATCATTATTACTCATATTATTTTATTTTAGAGATTATAATGGCAGGTTATCGTGCTTTTTGGAAGGATTAACTTGCTTTTTAGTTCTCAATTGTTCCAAAGCGCGGATGACACGGAAACGAGTGTTGCGCGGTTCGATAACATCATCGATATAACCGTAACGAGCGGCATTGAATGGATTGCAGAACAGTTTGTTATATTCTTCTTTCTTAGCGGCGAGAGCTTCTGCCGGATTCGGAGCGTCTTTGATATCTTTCGCGTATAATACTTCAGCCGCGCCATCTGCGCCCATCACCGCGATTTCGGCGGTTGGCCATGCGTAGTTAATGTCTCCGCGAAGTTGTTTACAACTCATCACGATGTGAGAACCTCCATAAGACTTACGAAGTGTTACGGTTACCTTAGGCACAGTAGCTTCGCCGTAAGCATAAAGAAGTTTGGCACCATGAGTGATAACGCCGCCGTATTCTTGTCCTGTTCCAGGAAGGAATCCCGGTACATCCACCAATGTAACCAACGGAATGTTGAAGGCATCGCAGAAACGTACAAAGCGGGCAGCTTTGCGCGAAGCGTTGATGTCTAATACACCTGCCAGATATTTAGGCTGATTGGCTACTACCCCAACGGATTGTCCGTTCATACGGGCAAAACCTATAATGATATTTTTAGCATAATTAGCGTGTACTTCAAGAAATTCTCCATTGTCTATCACAGCGCCGATAACTTCATACATGTCGTATGGTTTGTTCGGGTTGTCGGGTATGATTTCGTTAAGGGAATCTTCCATTCTCGCGATAGGGTCGGTACATTCTTTGCGAGGTGCTTCTTCCATATTGTTTTGAGGAAGGAAGCCATATAGTTGGCGAATCAGGGAGATACCGTCATCTTCATTTCCTACCGAGAAATGAGCGACACCTGATTTAGTGGTATGTACGCTTGCGCCTCCAAGTTCTTCCTGAGTTACATCTTCACCTGTCACTGTTTTCACAACTTTAGGTCCGGTAAGGAACATATAAGATGTGCCTTCCGTCATCAACGTGAAGTCGGTCAAAGCGGGAGAATATACGGCGCCGCCGGCACAAGGGCCGAAAATGCCTGATATTTGAGGTATCACGCCTGACGCGAGAATATTGCGTTGGAAGATTTCGGCATATCCGGCAAGGGCGTTGACGCCTTCCTGAATACGTGCGCCACCCGAATCGTTAATACCGATTACCGGAGCTCCTACTTTCATTGCCATATCCATCACTTTGCATATTTTCAACGCCATCGTTTCGGATAGTGATCCTCCGATTACGGTAAAGTCTTGCGCAAAGATATAAACTAAACGTCCATCGATAGTACCGCAACCGGTGACAACACCATCTCCAAGGAACTTTTGTTTTTCCATTCCAAAGTTTGTACTGCGGTGTTCCACAAACATATCAAACTCTTCGAAACTTCCTTCGTCAAGCAAGATTGCTATGCGTTCGCGTGCGGTATATTTGCCTTTTGCATGCTGAGCGTCAATTCTTTTTTCTCCTCCGCCAAGGCGAGCTTTAGCACGAAGTTCTATCAGCTCTTTTACTTTTTCAAGTTGGCTCATGTTTTAATATTTTAAATTCTAATAAATGTAAGCTATAACAAAAAGAACTCTACCGCATTTGTTATCAATGAGTAAAGTTCTTTTCTTGTTTTATTTTTTTGGAGTTTCACAAAGCTCTGTCAGCACGCTGCCTGTGGTTTTTGGATGAAGGAATGCTATATCCAAACCTTCTGCCCCGCGACGTGGCGCTTTATCTATCAATCGAACGCCTTTAGCTTCTACTTCGGCAAGCGCGTTGGCTACTCCGTCTTCAACACACCATGCGATGTGGTGAATTCCTTCGCCTCTTTTTTCGATGAAATTAGCAATTGTACTGTCAGGGCTGGTTGGCTCAAGAAGTTCAATTTTTGTTTGTCCTACTTTAAAGAAAGCAGTCTTTACTTTTTGATCTGCTACAACTTCTACACTATAGCATTTTAGACCTAAAACGCCTTCATAATAAGGTAATTGTTCTTCAATGCTTTTTACGGCAATTCCTAAATGTTCAATGTGCGAAATATCCATGATTTATTTGAATAAAAGTTATTATTTAGTTCGTCGCAAAGGTACTATTAAATTATAAGACAAAGAAATTAAAATAATATAAAATCTTTTTCTCTTAACAGAGTGTCATGTTGGAAATTTGTTACTTAATAGCTTTATAATTAGGATGGGAATGGACATGTGACTTATCTGAATAATCGATTTTAATGATTTTTGTGAAAATATTTATACTTTTTCTTCTAATGTGCATATTTTTATACTTTTAGTATGTTAAAACGGCGTATTCGCTAAACAAAGTGTTTGACCTGTTTGTTGTAAGATTATGAAGATAGAACAAATGAAATCTAAAGTCACTGTAAAAGTTGGGGATACTTTATATAAAGTAGATCCCAAAAGATTGTCAATTAATGCATTCCGTATTTTTTCGGATGAAAAGATTAATTTTACAACGACTACGTATGAAGATTTTTCGTTATCTTGTGAAAAAAGACGGTTGCAATTACCTTTTGACCAGTTTCCTTTTGAGTTTAAAGGTCTTTTGTATTTTTTGAACGAAGATGACGCCAAAAATTATATTAAAACTCAAATAGGGATGTAAGTGTTTTGTTTTACACGGTGTTATTATGTTTTTGACAATTTTTTTTTTGGAATAACAAAAGGTTATCCGCTAAATGGATAGCCTTTTGTTTTTTATTGTAAATTCCTTATTCTTCCCTTGTTATTTTTCCCGAGCCGGATATTGACTGTTCTATCTTCGGATTTCCTTTATATTTTACACTTCCGCTACCGGATATGCTTACATTCAGGTAATCGTTCGCGTTCACATAAAATTCACCGCTTCCTGATACCGAGCAACTTACTGAATCAGCGATTAAGTTTGTGACATTGATTTTCGCACTACCCGAAATTCGGCTGTCAATGGTGGTCGCTTTGCCTGTCGCTGTTATATCACCCGATCCTGATACTTTGGTTGATAGCGTGTTGCATAGAAGGTTGTCGGCTATGATATTTCCACTGCCCGAAACCGATATATCCAAGTTTGAAGTTTCCAATTTACCTTTCAGCAGAGCTTTCATCGACCCGCTGATGCTTAGGTCGGTCAGCCCGGTGGAATTAGTGTATATTATATATTTTGTTGGATTTATATTCTCTTTACTCTTTATGGTCAATGTGTTATCTTCTATATTTATGATTAATAGAGGGAAAATGTTTTCGTCTGTTTCGATACGGATATAAGGAGCTGTGTCGGCTTTTTGCTCGTAAATAAGTTCACAGCCTCCGTTAAAATCTATTTTTTGATAATCGGATATACTGATTTCTTTATTTACGATGATTCCATTGCCTCTTATCGAGTTGAATGAACAAGACTGAAATGTCAGCGCGAATAAACAGATGCTGATTGTGTATAAAATTGATTTCATGTTTATCATTTTTTTTGATTATTGGTGCTTTATTAATTAATAAGACGTAATGACTTTTATTTTGGTTACAAAAAAGATAAAGAAATTTTATTTTTAACAAAATTGTTTCATTATCTTTTATCAATAGGTGTGTATTTCCGTATTTCAGCCGCGTTCTTGTAAGCGGGGCGGATTATTCGTTTTTGTTTAAAATTAAGCTCCTCTATACGGTGGGCAGCCCATCCCACAATGCGCGCCATGGCAAACAGAGGGGTGTATATTTCTTGCGGAAGCCCTATCATATCATATACAAATCCCGAATAGAAGTCAACGTTGGCGCACACTTGCTTATTTACATTCTTGCCTTTCATCTCCATAAAGTTGTATATGGCGCGTTCTTCCAATAAACTGTAAAAGTTAAACTCGTCTTCTCTTCCTTTTTCAACAGCTAAATCCCTCGCCATTTCTTTCAGAAGCACGGTGCGAGGGTCGGATATGGTGTAAATAGCGTGTCCTATACCATAAATAAGCCCTGTTTTGTCATAAGCCTGCTTGTTTAATATTTTCTGAAGGAAACAGTCTATTTCGGCTACGTTTGTCCAATCTGTCACATTCGCTTTGATGGTTTTCATCATATCTATCACTTTGATATTGGCTCCTCCGTGCAAAGGACCTTTCAGTGAGCCGATACCGGCTGCTATGGCGGAATAGGTGTCCGTGCCGGTCGAACTGGTCACGCGCACGGTGAATGTAGAGTTATTACCTCCGCCGTGGTCGGCATGAACCATCAAGGCTAAATCCAGTATTTTTACATCCAACGGCGTATAATTCTGGCTACCCTTCATCATATAAAGGAAGTTTTCGGCAAGGGAAAGATTCGGCTGAGGATGTCTGATGTGCAGGGATTTCCCCCGTTCGTGCCTTAACGCGTTGTGGGCGTATGCCACAATGGTAGGGAATGTCGCTATCAGGTTTATGGATTGTTTAATCAGGTTTTCGGGCGTCGTCTCATCCGGTTTGTCGTCGAATGTATATAACTCCAGCACACACCTCGACAGATAATTCATGATGTCTTTTCCTACAAGGTCTAATATGTGCATCACAATCTTAGGATTCAGATACATGGTACGGCTTATCATGCCTGAAAATTCATTCAGTTCATCCCGGTTAGGTAAATTTCCCGAAAGAATAAGGTAAACCACTTCTTCAAATCCAAGCCTGTCTTCACTTTGAGCGCCTTTTACTATATCCTCGATGCTTATTCCTCTATAAATCAACCTGCCGGGTATCGGAGTCAATTTGCCTTCCTCGTTACGCTCGTAGCCGACGACATCTCCTACCTTGGTTAATCCCACGATAACTCCCGTATGATCTTCATTGCGAAGTCCCCGCTTTACATTAAACGATTTGAACAACTCATTGTCTATGTCGCTTGTTGAACGTACAGTGTCTGATATTCTGTTTATAATTTCTTGGTCTTTTACTTTGTCCATAGTATCTATTATTATTGTGTCTCTATTATTATTTATCAATGGCGTTCTTATCTTAAACAAGAATTAACTTAATTTGGTTTTCGACAGAAAGGTTGTACCTTCGGTCAACAGCTAAAAGCCTACGACCAACGATTAAAAACTAATCGTTAAAAAAAAGTAACAAACGTAACAGTTTTCAGTCAGCAGTCAGTAAGTAGTTTACTAGAATTCAAGTTTACTCGCTTGATAGAACTCTCGTAAACTCAAAACTTGAAAAAGGTGACAAAAGTAACACTTTTCAGTCTTCACCGCTTCGCTCCATTCTTCGTTCTTGTAAACTTGTACACTTGCAAGCTCGTAAACTCAAAACTTGAAAAAGGTGACAAAAGTAACACTTTTCAGTCGTCACCGCTTCGCTCCATTTTTCGCTCTTGTAAACTTGTACACTTGCAAGCTCGTAAACTCAAAACTTTAAAAAGGTGACAAAAGTAACACTTTTCGGTTATCACCGCTTCGCTCCATTCTTCGTTCTTGTAAACTTGTACACTTGCAAGCTTGTAAACTCAAAACTTATTACTCATTACTTATTACTTTCAGCCCAAAACTCATTACTCATTCCTATAAGATAATTTTTTCTGAATTTGATTACATAAAAATGAAGCGTCTTTTGCGAATTTATTAAATTTTCGCGTAATTTAACGCGCCGCCGGCTTTAAACCAAGCTATCTGTATCTCATTATAAGTGTGAGCCACTTCAAAAGATTCCGTTGAGCCGTCTTTATGAGTCAGCTCTATCGTCAGGTTCTTACCCGGTTTGAATTCGGTCAGCCCCAAGATGCTTATCTTATCACTTTCTTGGATTTTATCATAATCATCCTTGTTGATAAACGTCAGGGCAAGCATCCCTTGCTTTTTCAGGTTTGTCTCGTGTATGCGCGCGAATGACTTCACCACGATTGCTTTTACATAGAGGAAGCGTGGTTCCATCGCCGCGTGTTCGCGGGAAGAACCTTCTCCGTAATTTTCTTCGGCAACGACAACCGAACCTAATCCTTCCGCCTTAAATATTCTGGCTAATTTAGGCACGGCTATATATTCTCCTGTTTCCGGATCAAGCACAGCATTCGTTTTATCATTAAAAGCATTGACCGCGCCAATCAGCATATTATCGGAGATATTGTCGAGGTGTCCGCGATAACGAAGCCAAGATCCCGCCATTGATATGTGGTCGGTGGTGCATTTCCCTTTTACCTTGATAAGCAGCGGTTGCGCGATAATATCTTTTCCGTCCCATTCAGGGAACGGCTTGAGTTCCTGCAAACGTCGCGAGTCCGGAGCTATTTTAATTTCAATGCCCGATCCGTTGGCAACGGGGGCGATAAAGCCGACGTCTTCCATGTCGTAACCTTTAGGCGGTAATTCGTAACCCTTAGGTTCGTCCAATTTTACCTCCTCGCCATTCTCATTGATAAGCGTGTCGGTCAGTGGGTTAAAACACAGGTCTCCGGCGATGCTGAGCGCGGCTACTATTTCGGGAGAAGTCACAAAGGCGTGCGTATTGGGGTTGCCGTCGTTTCTTTTAGCAAAATTACGGTTGAAAGAAGTCACAATGGAGTTCGGGCGTTCCGGGTCGCCGCTCTCGCGCTTCCATTGCCCTATACAAGGACCGCAGGCATTCGCCATGATGGTAGCGCCCGCTTCCTCAAACAGGGGCAGTATGCCGTCCCTTTCGGCGGTATAGCGTACTTGCTCCGAGCCGGGATTGATGATAAACCGCGCCTTTACTTTTATATGTTTATTCTTGGCGTCGGCTACGATGGACGCGGCGCGCGACAAATCTTCATACGAGGAGTTTGTGCAGGAGCCTATCAGCCCTGCTTCCATTTGTCGCGGATAACCATTCTCCTTGACCGCTTTGGCAAATTGGGAAATCGGATGTGCCGCGTCCGGAGTGAAAGGTCCGTTTACAAATGGTTCTAATGTCGATAAATCTATTTCGATTACCTGATCGAAGTATTCGTTCGGGTTGCTTACCGTTTCGGCGTCAGGCTGTAAATATACGGCTATGCTGTCCGCCGATTCGGCTACATCCGCCCGCCCTGTCGCTTTCAGGTAATCGGACGATTTTTTATCATAAGGGAAGATCGAGGTGGTCGCGCCTACTTCGGCACCCATGTTGCAAATGGTTGCTTTTCCTGTCGCGGAGAGCGAATCCGCGCCTTCGCCGAAATACTCGACAATGGCGTTTGTTCCGCCTTTCACGGTCAGTATGCCGGCTAATTTGAGTATCACGTCTTTAGGTGATGCCCATCCGGAAAGTTTTCCGGAAAGTTTTACGCCGATGATTTTCGGCATCTTCAACTCCCAAGGCATTCCTGCCATAACATCCACGGCGTCGGCTCCTCCAACGCCAATGGCGACCATACCCAGCCCTCCGGCGTTAGGCGTGTGCGAATCTGTACCGATCATCATTCCTCCGGGGAAAGCATAATTTTCCAAGACTACCTGATGAATGATGCCCGCGCCCGGTTTCCAGAAGCCGATACCAAATTTATTGGAAACAGCTTTTAAAAAATCATATACTTCTTTGTTGGTCACATTGGCGGTATTCAGGTCTTCTTCAGCTGATTTGTATGCTTGTATCAAGTGGTCGCAGTGGACGGTTGAGGGCACGGCTACAGTCGATCGTCCCGAATTCATCAGTTGTAATAGCGCCATTTGCGCCGTGGCGTCCTGCATCGCTACCCTGTCGGGTGAAAAATTTACATAATCCGTCGCGCGGATATAATTTTTTACCGGTTCTTCAGCCGATAAGTGAGCATATAGGATTTTTTCACTAAGCGTCAAAGGGCGTTTTAGAATTTTCTTCGCTTCTTCAACTTTCGCGGGATACGACTCATAAAATTCACGAATCATATCGATGTCAAAAATTCCTTTTTTTATCATAATCCTTTTTTTTAAATTTTTAGTTGTTTTTCGTTAGAGGGAGATAATATGATATAAGTTTAAGATTTATATATATAATATTTCTATTGCTCGGAAACAAATATAAACAAAAAAAATGGTTAAAAAAATAAATTCTTAATATCATTTTTCTATATGCTATTCAGTAAAATTTATAAGTAGAGGTCATTAGCTGTCAACCAACCCCCGCGGGGCTTCACCGAACGTTGTTTGACGACGCTTCGCTATGTCGTTGTTTTTCAGCGGAGGACTTTCGCGAAGCGGAAAAATACCTTTCCTGTCTATCTTTTGTGGCGGCGCTTGTAGAGACGTAACGCTTATACACTGAAATCGGAAAAATGAACCGGATTGTGAAAAAACGCAAAGAGTTTCAATATTCGTGCGAATTATGGAGTATTTTCTTATTTTTGTATCTGTTAAACAAAATTCATAGCATGAGAGGTATCTTTATTTTATTAATTCTATTCGTCGCGTCAATAACGGTTCAGTCTCAAACTTCATCTGAAAAATTAATAAGGGAAGGGGTAAGTTTGCATGATAGAGGACGCTATAATGATGCTATAAAATGCTATGAGGAAGCATTGAAAGTGAATCCGACCTCTATGTCGGCGGTTTACGAAATGTCGTTGTCATACCTTAAACTTAATAACAATGATAAAGCTTTAAGCTTGAGTACCAAAGTGATAAACGCTAATTTTCAACCCTTGCTGGTAGACGCGTATATCGTTAAAGGTACGGCGCTGGCGAATATGAATAAGATGAATGAGGCGATTAAGACCCTGAATGAAGCTATAACCCGTTGTGGCGACGAATATCTTCTCCATTTTAATTTGGGGCTTTCTTATTTTAATAATAAGGATAATAAGATGGCGGTTTTTCACCTGCGTAAGGCAATAGAGATAGACGCGACACACGCCAGCGCCTTTTTATTATATGCTTATGCTTTGAATGACCTTGACCTGTGGGTGCAAAGCTTTTACGCGTTCCATTTCTTCTTGCTTCTCGAACCGAATACAGAACGATCCAAAGATGCTTTTGGCGAGATGTTTGATATTTTGAACGCGCGATTAGAGCCGGGATCGGAAAGGTTGACTCCGGAGGACGAAATAGACAGGGAATGGCTATACAAGAATATATCGTTGAAAAAAACGACAGGCACGGACGAAGCTTCTCAATATTCTTTTTTTGTAGAAGCCTCAAAATTAATATTTTTCACAGTTTCGCAAATGCAAAACGACACACAAAGTGGATTGCTTTGGCTTTTCTTTGTTCCCACTTATGAAGAAATATTGGGTTCGGGGCATTTCGATACTTATTGCCGCTATGTAAGTGTAGCTCATTTCCCCGAATCATTGGCTTGGTGGAATAATAATAAAAAGCAAGTCGATAATTTTATCGAGTGGTTTGAACATGGGCAGGGAGACGCGGATGACGGAGAGGATTACGGCGATGATTCCGACTTTGAAGACGAAAGTAATTGATACAACAGGCTAAAAACACATGTCACAAGAGACAGGAAATAAATTGATAGAAAAACTCCAAAATCCGAAAACACAAAAAGCTGCTTTTTCTGATTTGGTAAAAGAATATAGTGAACCGTTATACTGGCAAATACGAAAAATAGCGTTGAGCCATGATGACACGAATGATATTCTGCAAAATACGTTTATAAAGGTGTGGACGAATATCGATAATTTCAGGGGAGACTCTAAATTGTCCACATGGTTGTATCGTATTGCTGTCAATGAAGCGATTACATTCTTAAATAGACAGCGGGCACAAAATAATGTGTCGGTTGACGACGCCGATTCATTCCTGTTTGGGCATCTCGAAGGCGACCCCTATTTTGACGGGGATGAAGCGCAATTGAAATTGCAGAAAGCGATATTGACCTTGCCCGAAAAGCAACGTATCGTTTTTAATATGAAATATTTTGATGAAATGAAATATGAAGATATATCGGATATTTTGGAAACCTCTGTTGGCGCGTTGAAAGCCTCATATCACCATGCCGTGAAAAAAATAGAAGAATTTTTATTGACGGACGATTAAACCTTTTATCTATTTTTTAGTCTATATTTACAAGGTAGAGTTTTTATACGATATAATCATGTTGAATAATTTTGATAAAAATAAGAATCCATTTAAAGTTCCGGAAAATTATTTCGAGGATTTTAATAGTAAAATAATGGAACGGCTTCCTGAAAAAGAAACCAAGAAGACGAAAATTGTGCCATTATGGGAGAAAGTGTTGCCATGGACGGCTATGGCCGCCGCGGTTTTTGGCGTTTTGTTTTCGGTAGGTGTTTTTGATAAAAAGGATGTACCTTCGGAAAAGATGTACGCGGATCAGAATGGTAATGCTGTCGCGTCCGCGGCTGCGTTTGCGGATACCGTTGAGGAGGATTACTACCTGTTTTTGCAGGATGAAGTAAGTAAATCCCAATATAAAGAGATAATGTATAATTATTAATAAAAGAAATCAATATGAAATTGAAGAGTATTCTGGTTCTGTTTTTGCTGCTTTGTGTCACATATTCAGTAGATGCCCAGAATGACAGGTCGAAGCAAAATGATAAATTTGACATAGAAGCCATAAAGAAAGAAAAGGCTGAATATCTGAAGAAAGTGTTGAATTTGACCGAGGCGGAGAAAAAAGCATTCTTGCCGTTGGAGGCGGAATTTATGGCAAAGAAATTTGAGGTTAATAGAGAAGCCCGTAGGGAAACCCGTGAACTGAGAAATAAACAGAATAAAACCGATGCGGACTATAAGCGGATCACTCAATTGAATATTGAATCTGAACAGCGGGAAGCCCAGTTGCAAGTAGAATATTATAAAAAATTCGCTGATGTTTTATCCGCGGAGAAGATAGAAAAATACCGAACCGCTGATTTGAAGTTTAAGGAAGAGACGCTGAAACGTCATCGGGAAAAATCTCATAGAGAAGAAAAAATGGATAGATGAAAAAATATTGACATAAAGTTTTGTTTATTGCGAATAATACGTATTTTTGTCTTTATTAAGATATATTAATTAAATATATATGATAATATAGTCATGGGGTATTAGAAGTTATTATCTAACTTCTAATACCCCATATAAAAACAAAAAAAATGAAACCATTATATAAACAAGGAAAACGGGGTTTGTTTCTATTTGTTTGTCTTGCTATTTTTAGTATGTCTTTGTTTATAGCTATTGTTGATACCTCAATAGGGATAGTACTTGTTTCAGTTTCTCTATTTCTTACATGTGTAGCTATATTTTTGACAATATATTCAAAGGATAAGGAAAATGAGTAAAATAAAATTCACAAGAAAACGAGATGCTCTTTTTAGTACTGTAAAACTGATAGTTAATGACAGTATTTACAATTTGAAGAGGGGTAGTTTTATAGAAGTTGATTTACCGGACGATCTATGTAATATATCCATTCGGTTGAATTGGTTCCGTGCAGATTATAAAATTGACGCGACAGGAAAAGATAAAGAATTTGTTATCTCACAGGTCATACCGGATTGTTTTTTTTGGATTAGCTTATGTGTAATAATCATTCTCTTTATTTTGACAATGATGGAGATTATACCTCTTGTTGCTTATATGATTCCTCTTGCTATATATTTTATTACGCTTCTTGTAAATATGTTTGTGAACAGGCGTAAATTTTTCAAACTAAATTTACTTGATAGTCAGACATAGTTAGCATAAAGTCCGGATTAGAAATTCTTTTTCGGACTTTATTATGGTATCTTTATTCTGATATTCTGATAGATATATCATAACAGGTAGGGTATAAAAATATATATAACGCCAATAAAGAGATTATTTTCGGAAGTGTTGGAACTACAGTGTTAATCTATATAAACAAGGAAAATGAGTAAAGTAAAATTCATAAGAAAAAGAGATGCTCTTTTCAGAACTGTACAGTTGATTATCAATGACAATATTTATAAATTGAAATGGCATGGTTCTGTGGAAGTTGATTTACCCGATGATACATATAATATATCTATTCGATTAGATTATTGGTGGTATGCGGATTATAAAATTGACGCGACAGGAAAAGGAAAAGAATTTGTTATCTCACAGGTCATGCCTGATTGGTATTTTTGGATTAGCATGAGTATAATAATCATTCTCTATATTTTGACAATGATGGAGATTATACCTCTTGTTGCTTTTACTACACCTCTCGGCGTGTATTATATTCCTTTAATGGTAAATTTGATTGTAAACCGGCGTAAATTTTTCAAACTAAAATTACTTGATGAAAAAATATTGACATAAAGTTTTGTTTATTGCAAATAATGTGTATTTTTGTCTTTGTAAAAGTAAAATTATGAACAATAAACATCATCATCATTTTATGTTAC
>JAISKQ010000065.1 GCA_031260865.1 Prevotella sp. | reverse complement strand
TACAATCCGGCGAACAAGACCGTGAACCTGAGCGAGGGAGTCTATTCCAGCAACAGCGTGGCTGCTGCCGCCGTAGCGGCGCACGAATGCGGGCATGCCGTGCAACACGCGTATGAATATGGTCCGTTGAAAATGCGTTCGGCTCTCGTACCTATCGTAAGTTTCTCATCTTCAATTGTGCAGTGGATTTTACTCGCGGGATTTATTATGATTGAGACATTTCCCGCGTTGATATGGATTGGTATAGCTCTATTTGCCATGACCACCCTATTCAGTTTCATTACGCTTCCGGTGGAAATAAATGCCAGCAGCAGGGCTTTGGCTTGGCTGAACACGGCGGGAATAACTGATACCGGTAATCATGATATGGCTAAGGACGCTTTAAAGTGGGCCGCGTACACTTACGTGATAGCTGCCATCGGTTCTTTAGTTACATTGGTATATTATATAATGATTGCCTTGAGTGGCAGAAGACGTTAGTCAATCCTCAAAAACAGGGAACTGTAATTGATTTAATGTCCATCGCTTTTAAGACTCCGTCTCAGATTATAAGCAGACGAAATAAGAAAAGCCCCGAACTATAAAAGTTGTACGGGGCTTTTTCTATTAGCTATCTGTTCACTGTTCACCATTCACTATTCAACACTTCCACTATTTTCCGCGATTCACCGTCTGTCAACGAAGGATATAAAGGAAGGCTCAATACTTCATCTTGCAACAGTTCGGATACAGGCAACCTTAAGTATTTCATCTCGCTATATGCTTGCTGTTTGTGTATTGCGCGCGGATAATGTATTTGTGTCTGAATATTATTATAAGCAAGGTGTTGCTGAACTTTCATCCGCTCTCCGGTACGAATCACAAACTGGTGGAATACATGACTATCCCACTCTTTCGCTTCGGGAAGGATAAACGCGTTGTTTCTGATTTTCTCCGAATAAAACTTCGCTATCTGACGACGGCGACGATTATCTTCATCCAGATATTTCAGCCTGACGGATAATATTGCCGCCTGTAATTCATCCAGACGGGAATTAAAGCCTTTATATTTATGTATGTATTTTTCATCCGAGCCGTAATTGGACAGGCTCCTTATAATTTTCGACAGCTCGGTATGGTTGGTCGTTACCGCGCCGGCGTCTCCCAGCGAACCCAGATTCTTTATTGGGTAAAAGCTGAATGCCGCCGCGTCGCCAATGCTTCCGGCTTTGCGTCCTTTGTAAACAGCCCCATGAGCCTGAGCCGCGTCTTCGATAAGCAAGAGGTTGTATTCGTCGGTCAATTCCCGGAGTTCATCCATCGCTGCTATTTGCCCATATAGATGGACGGCGATTATAGCTTTTGTCTTTTCTGTTATTCTTCCTCTTACAGAAGCGGGATTTATATTATACGAGCGAATGTCGCAATCCGCTAATACGGGAGTCAGCCCGCATTGGGTAACAGCCAAAGCCGTAGCGATAAACGTATTCGCCGGCAAAATAACCTCATCCCCCGGATTTATTTTCCCCAGCTCCATAAATCCCATCAGTATCAAGCGAATGGCATCCAGGCCATTCCCTACGCCAATGCAATAGTCGGTATTACAGTAAGAAGCAAAGTTAGCTTCAAAAAGTTCATTTTCTCTTCCTCTGATATACCAGCCCGAATCAACGACGCGGGATACAGCCTCTTTTATTCCCGAAGCGTACCGTTCATTTTCCCGTTTCAGGTTGAAGAAAAGAATATCATCCATAGCAATCTGTTTATAGACCTAACATTTCTTTCGCGTTTTGTACAGCAGCGTCGGTCACTGTCGCCCCGCTCAACATACGGGCTATTTCTTCGAGCCGTTCATCGTCGGACAGGCGGATAAGATTAGTCGTCGTCGTCAACTCGTCATCCGATTTATATACCTTATAGTGCGCCTTGCCCTTGGCGGCTATCTGCGGCAAATGGCTAATAGCTATCACCTGCATATTCTGACCAAAGTCGCGCATCACATCGCCCATCTTATCGGCGATTTCGCCTGAAACGCCTGTGTCTATTTCATCAAATATGATGGTAGGCAACGCCGTGGCTCCGGCAATCATTGATTTCAGGCATAGCATCAAACGGGAAATTTCACCGCCTGACGCAATCTCCGAAACGGGTTGCAACGGCACATTCTTATTCGCCGAAAAGAGGAATGACACGCTGTCTATCCCGTATATATCCGGTTGCTTCTCTGCTATAATATCGCATTCGAAGCGAATATTCGGCATACCCAGATAGGCTGCTTTTCCGGCTAGCTCTTTTTCAAAACCTGCTTTTATCGCCAGACGCTTGCCACTCAACTGCCGCGCCAAAGCCGACACTTTTTCGCGCTTTTCGCTTACTTCTTTTTCGAGCGACTCTACCTGTTGGTCTGAAGATTCTATATTCTCTATTTTTTGTTTAAACTCATCGTGCAATGCCAATAAATCCGACACGGAGCCTGCATGATACTTTTTCTGCAAAGAGTAAATAAGGTCGAGGCGGGATTCGATAAACGCCAACCGTTCCGGATTAAATTCCACATCGTTAGCTAATTTGTCCATTTCCGAAGCCAGGTCTTTCATGTCGATATAAGCCGTGTGCAACCGTTCCGAGATTTCATCCGAACGGGAATAAACCTTCGCTAACTGTCGCGCCGCGTTCAGGCTTTCTTTGAGTTCGGAAACAATACCCGTTTCGTCATCCGACAGAAGGGTATGTATCTTGTACAAAGCCGATTTAATATCCTCGGCATGTGTCAACGTTTCCAATTCGCCTTCCAGTTCGTCCTGTTCCCCTTCCTGTAAGGCGGCTTCGCTTAAAGCTTCTAACTGGAAACGCAGGTAATCTTCGTCTTCTTTGCTCTTCCTTACAGATTCTTTTAGGTCGGCTAATGCTTTTTCCGCCGATTTATATTGATGGAACGCCTGTTGATACGTCCTTAGTAAATCCTTATTCCCCGCGAGCGCGTCCACTACCTGCATCTGAAAACGGGTGTCCGACAACAACAGGTTTTGATGTTGGGAATGTATGTCTATCAACCGGCTGCCCAACTCTTTCAGGTCGTTTAAGGCGACAGGCGTGTCATTGATGAACACGCGTGATTTGCCGGTCGACAAAATTTCTCGGCGCAGGATGTAGCTGTCAGGGTCGTATTCTATCCCCTTTTCTTCACAAAAGGCTTTGAGATCGTATGCCGAGACATCGAAAGCGCCTTCGATAACACATTTGCTCTCGCCCTGCTTTATCGCCTTCACATCCGCGCGCTGACCCAGTATAAGGGATAACGCGCCCAGAATAATTGATTTCCCGGCGCCCGTTTCTCCCGTGATAACGGAAAAGCCCGATTCAAAATCAATCTCCAAACTGTCGATTAAAGCATAATTTTTTATATAAAGTGATTTCAACATAATCAGTCTTCTTTAGGTCGCTGACCTATTTTATTTACTAAAGTTTACATTCAACACAACCAATTCGGATATTGTGCCAATCCGGTATTGAGGACCGGCAAGCCCTAAGCCCGACGTCACATAGACATGTGTGTTTCCTTTTTTCTTGTACCCGAAAGGAAGTTCATACATAAACCTTGGTTTTGCTTTATCGGACACAATACCCGAATTGTATATCTTAGAGGAAATACTCATAATCAAATTGTTCGGGAAAAACTGACCGTTGTGCGTGTGTCCGTACAGCGCTATATCGGCTCCGGCGTCAACTTCCTCCTGCAAGCGATGAGGCTCATGGTTCATCACAATAACAGGATATTCCTTATCCACGTCCCGCGTTATTTCCGGCAATCCTTTCCGCGTCTCACACAAGTCGTCTTCTCGCCCGACAAGATAGAAAGAATCCGCTATCTTCACCACAGAATCCCGAAGAACTGTCAGACCCGCCTTTTGGCTCAGCCATACTATTTTTTCGTCTTTGGCTTCTCCCAGCTCAATGTATTCGTGGTTTCCGGTGGTCGCGTATACGCCATAAGGGGCTTTCAACCGTAGGAACTCGGTCTCCATCCGTTGCTCATACAACGACTTCACATCATAATCGATTATATCGCCTACCAATAGGATTAAGTCGGGTTTCTGCTCCATGATTTTATCCACATACATGGAAATAATCTCCTTGTTGATAAGGTAACCGGCATGTATGTCAGCCGCTACCACAATGCGAAGGTTCTTCACATTGGGAGAATGTTTTTTCACTGTCAGGTTCATTTCGGTAACCACCGGATGCCAAAACCTGTAATTTCCGTTCCACATCACGGCTACGACGATAAGCAGACAGGAGCAGAAATAGATAAGCCTCGACTTTTTGGCTCTCAGATTGAACCGGGGAGAGAACACCTTTTTTTTCTTATCGATGTATAGTACTAAATCATATATCAGCAGCAGCACAGTCATGTAAATGGTAAATATCATCCAAGTGGTGCCTGCCCACGCAAAGATATGCAAAGCGTCGAACGACAGATATTTAGAGGTGAAAAAACCGATAAAATAAACGATCAACTCTATACAGAACAAGGCGGAATAAGGAATCTTGATATATTTCTTATCCGGCAATCCCTGCCAACCTCTCCAGTAAATATAAATACTGAGAAAGATTTGCACGAATATAGCATTAAAGAATACTCTCATTTTATTTGTTTATATCTATTACAACATATTCGGATTGTGTGCCTACGCGGAATTTACCGCCCCAAATACCAATTCCCGAACTTACATATATATTGGCATTCCCTTTCTTTACGAAGCCGTGATCCCGTTCATATATCATTTTTGTAACCATCGAAAGAGGCCATATCTGTCCTTGATGCGTATGTCCCGAAATTTGCAAATCGATGCCGTTTACTTCGGATTCTTCGAGATGGAAAGGCTGATGATCCAGCATAAAAATCGGCTTGGTTTTATCCAGCGGGGCAACCAAGTCTTTCAATGGTTTGCGTTTCGGGTTCGACTTGTCGTCGCGTCCCACCACATAGAAACAGCTATCCACTTCCGCTACCGAATCGCAAAGGAAACGCACTCCGGCTTTCTTCAAAAAATCCCGGCTTTCTTTCAGTCCGCTTATATATTCGTGATTGCCGGGACAGGCATAAACACCCATCGGAGCCTTTATTTTGTGGAAGACCTCCGCGAAATCACCTTCATTTAGCGGACGGACACTATTATCCACAATATCCCCGGCGATGAGGACAATATCGGGATGTTCGCCATTGATGACGTTTACCCAACTTTCAAATTCCTTTTCTCCGATGCCGTAGCCCAAATGCAGGTCGCTGATAGCCACTATACGCAAAGACCGGGGCGAAATACTATCTCCCAA